>NZ_JACOQH010000005.1:0-214622 GCF_014297335.1 Roseburia yibonii | reverse complement strand
CCCTTCCCTAGAGGAAGTAAGACCCCTGAGAGAGTATCAGGTAGATAGGGCAGAGGTGGAAGTGTGGCAACGCATGGAGCTGACTGTTACTAATCGGTCGAGGGCTTGACCAAGAAACATCAGGCGAAAGCCAGATGAAAGAGTAAGCGGTATCACGGATCTGTGTGAAATTTTGAAAGTATATGAATAATCCTCGATAGCTCAATGGTAGAGCGCACGGCTGTTAACCGTGATGTTGTAGGTTCGAGCCCTACTCGGGGAGCTTTTTTTTTCCGAAAAGAGGAAAGAAGCAAACAAGAGAGAACGGCTCCGTGGTCAAGCGGTTAAGACATCGCCCTTTCACGGCGGTAACACGGGTTCGATTCCCGTCGGAGTCATTTAATTATCTTTATCCGTATAAAGAGCGGGCTGGTGGAAATCAGCTGAGTTTTCTTTAGATGCCGATGTGGCTCAATTGGCAGAGCAGCTGATTTGTAATCAGCAGGTTATCGGTTCGAGTCCGATCATCGGCTTTTTGGACCTTTAGCTCAGTTGGTTAGAGCAACCGGCTCATAACCGGTCGGTCCTGGGTTCGAGTCCCCGAAGGTCCACTAGTTATAAAATGTAAAAAATTGTTTGGCCCAATGGCTCAGTTGGTTAGAGCGCCGCCCTGTCACGGCGGAGGTCGCGGGTTCGAGTCCCGCTTGGGTCGTTATGGGATCTTAGCTCAGCTGGGAGAGCATCTGCCTTACAAGCAGAGGGTCATAGGTTCGAGCCCTATAGGTCCCATTCGATATGATTCATATCATGTCATGCCCGCGTGGCGGAACTGGCAGACGCGCAGGACTTAAAATCCTGTTGTGGTGACACAGTACCGGTTCGATTCCGGTCGCGGGCATTTGATACTAAGGTATCACAATTTCATAGGTGCGTGTAGCTCAGCTGGATAGAGCACTTGGCTACGGACCAAGGTGTCGGGAGTTCGAATCTTCTCACGCACGGTATAAGAGGCTGGGAGCATTGATTTGATCAATGTTCCCGGTTTTTTTATTGTGAAAATGGTGAAAAAATATTGGAAAACCAAGATAAAAATTGCAAGCACAGTTGAGCTGTGTTAAAATATAAAATAGACAAAATATATAATAAGGTAGAATTTTTTGACCATTTACAGACATTGAAATGTGCAAAGAACAGGTAATGGATCAAGTTATTTTGGAGGCGGAGAATGGCAGTCGTAAATATTGAAAAGGGGAAACATTTTATCAAAAGCGGGGATAAAGTGACCGAACTTTACTGGATTGTCCAGGGAAGTGTACTTCAGGTTTTAAGCAATAAAAAGATTGTGATCGACAAGGGTCATATGATCGGTCTTGCGGAAGGAACGACAGGAGTCTTCACATGTGATTATGTGACGAACGAGGATTGTGTCATTTACTCTTATCAGTACGAAAAAGAAGAGGATTTAAAGAAGATTTTTGAAGCGCAGCCAAAGAATGCAGTTGTGTTTCTGATGTCAGCGGTTCGTGGGGCGGATGCAACGCTGCGCCGGTATGCAGAGCATTGGACTTTGTGCCATAAATTTTATACATTTACGAGTGAATTATACCGCCAGTATAAGATCATCTGTGAAAAATTAAAAATAGAGGAAAAACCATTTTCAAAGATGGATTATTTTGAGCCGCTTTCTCTGGAAACAAAAGTAAGAAAAAGCAAGATTGATTATTTTGCAAGTCTGGCGAAAATGCCGAAGGCGATCATGGATGCGTTTTATGGAAAGGACAATGCGCTGATCGTGGGAGAGATCATTCATGCAGGAGAATGCATGAACCAGAGTGTTCCGCTGATCGAAGAGATGTATCAGTATCTGTTGGATAATCAGGATATCCTTTTGAATGAACAGAAAAACGATCTGTTTGCATTGTATTTTGACCTGACGAAGCGGGCGGCAGCACAGGGAATGGAACTGGCACTCTTTCAGAAAAAGATCATGACGATCGTGGAATTTGCAAAGATGTGCAAGATATACGACAAGGAATCCATTGAAACACGGTTTGCGGAATTTGAAAGTTATGATTTCTCGAAAGCGGCAGAAGAAGTTTCCAAGGCGGAGCAGGAGGAAGCAGAAGAAGAGATTGAAGAGCCGCCAATGGGAGACGAATGGTTGACTTATATTTTGAAATATGCTTCCTACGATGAGGAAAAATGTAAACGTGCAGTGATGATGATCGAGGAATACCGGGAGCTGCCGGATATGTATTCCACCTCAGATGAAGTGAGAAAACTGCGTAGAGATATTGCCAAGATGTTCTATGACGTATATATGCGTGTGTTTAAGCGGAGCGTTAAACAGAGTAAGATCCCTACCATAGTAAAAATGTTTTTGAATTTTGGATTTATGGATGTGACGCTTGCGGGAGAAGATAATGTCAGTGAATTATACGAGCTTGCGGAGACAATCGAAGAAAAATGCAAATCTTCCAATGTATACACGGCTTATGAATGGTTAAAGAGTATTTACGCAGGCGAGAACGAACCATCGAAAAATGAATTTGATCTGGACTATGTGGGATATCTGCGCGAGCAGAAACGTATGGGCGAGATCACGGCGACGCAGGAAAAAGCATTTTTAGATGATAACTGGAATAAGACGGTTTATGAAATGGACAACATGTTCAAATCGACCAACCGCGCGACTTATGGAAAGTTCGCAACGTTTCAGCCGGCACTTTGTGAAGAGGATCTTATCAATTCACCGACAAGTATGCTCATTACAGTAGACCGATTAAACGATGCTTTGGATTATCTGCGGTCTGTGGATTATTCACTGTTTTATCACGAAATTGTTTTTTCGGATCCGGATCACGGCATTACCAAGGAAACATTGCAAAAAGAAATTCTGCCATACATCATACTGATGCCGAACGCAGGAAGCAGATCCATGATGTGGCAGGAAACGGCAGGAAGCAGACGGGATACACCGGCACGTTTTATTATGCCGATCCTTACCGTAGTGGAGCCGCGTGAGATGATGACAGAACTTTGCGGCAGATATCGTTGGGAGATGTGCCGTAAGATCCAGGGTATGCGCTGGAATGATGTGACCGAGCGCTCGCTGACTTCGGAGTATTGTGATTATATGCAGTTTTACCGCAAAAATCATGATCTGTCCGCGGAGACCAAGGAAAAAATCAAAAACGCGCTGGTTAAGGCGAAGAACAATTATCGTGAAGTATTTGTCAAGGATTATCAGTGCTGGATCAAGTATGAGGCAAAGGGAAGCTGCCGTTTGAATAAGGTGGCAAGAGAGATCGTATTTACCTATTGTCCGTTTTCCAAGGATATCCGAAAGGTATTGGAAGGAAATCCAATGTATCAGAATCTTTTTGAAAAATATGAGATCTTTAAGCAGAGAAAGCTTCGTCATGTTACGAACTTCTACGATAAATATCAAAAGAGTGGTGGAACGATCACGCAGGAGATGCAGGACAATCTGGATTTCTACGAGTTATAAAATTTCAGAAGTATAATAAAAAGAGGGCAGACGGGGGAAACCGGCTGCCCTCTTTTGAGGGGAGTATAAATAATTAATAAGGGGTATAACTTATAAAAAGATATTATCTTTTTACGAGCAAATTATAATATACTTTAAATGAAAAAGCAATTAGAAAACCATGAATAATATGTGAACGGAAAAGACATACTAACGTTGTAGTAAGTATTTTTCAGGAGGGATTTATCATGGCAAAGAACAGCGAAAATGCAAGAAATAAGAGTACTAACACTACAGGAAGTAACATGACTGGCAGCAACCGTGCGAAGAATGGTTTTGAAGAGAACAGCACCAAGAACAAGAGCCAGGACAAAACAGAGGATGAAGCCGGCTCTGACTGTAAAGATGTAAATCGCTAGGAAGCAGTCAGTCACATCGGGACAATGAAAAGAATAGGATAAATAAGAACAGGTTACAGATTCACATCTGCAGCCTGTTTTTATATTCTTTTGTGATCAAAAAGGGGGTAACGGGATGATAAAGATGATCGGTGTGGAGGATCTCGATGAACTGCTTCCCCGAACGGATATTCTGATCGCGGATCTGCGGACGGCGGACGCATACCGGAAATATCATATCAAGGGGGCAAAAAATTATCCGTATGATGATATGGAACAGTGGGAAAAGGAACTTTTAGCGGAGCGCAGACTGCTCCTTTACTGCGAGAGGGGAAGCGAGAGCCTCATGGCGGCGAGACGTTTGAACCGTAGGAATAATGAGGTTTTTACGCTGATCGGAGGCATAAAAGCGGTATATGATCTGGAAAAGAGAAATTCGATTGACAGCCGGGGCCGGAACAGATAATATAAAGCTAGATAAATGTACGAATTTTACGGAAAAATGGAGAAAATGAATGAAAATGTATCAACTGGTGGCACCCTGCCACTTTGGATTAGAAGCAGTTTTAAAGAGAGAAATTTATGATCTCGGCTATGAAATCACGCAGGTGGAGGATGGAAGAGTAACTTTTGAGGGAGACGCGGAGGCGATCTGCCGGGCAAATGTTTTCCTGCGGACGGCGGAACGTGTACTTCTTTTAGTCGGCCGGTTTCGCGCGACTACGTTTGATGAGCTGTTTGAAGGAGTAAAGGCACTGCCCTGGGAAGAGTATTTGCCGAAGGATGCGAAATTCTGGGTGAAAAAAGCCTCTTCCATCAAGAGTAAATTATTCAGTTCCTCCGATATACAGTCGATCGTAAAAAAGGCTGTTGTGGAGCGGCTGAAGCGTGAGTATGAGGTGGAATGGTTCCCGGAAGATGGAGCGGCATATCCGATCCGGGTATTTTTATTAAAAGATGAGGTAATGGTCACGCTGGATACCTCCGGGGAATCGTTACACAAACGAGGATACCGTACGATGACGAGTAAGGCACCGCTCACAGAGACGCTGGCGGCGGCTCTGCTTATGCTGACCCCGTGGAAAGCCGACCGGATTTTTGTTGATCCGTTCTGCGGAAGTGGAACGTTTCCGATCGAGGCGGCGATGATGGCGGCGAATATCGCGCCGGGAATGCACCGCGAATTTATTGCCGAGCAGTGGACAAATCTGATCGACCGGAAGTTGTGGTATGAGACCGTAGAGGAAGCGGAAGAGATGGTAGATACCAGTGTTTCTGTTGACATCCAGGGTTATGATATTGACGGAGAAGTGGTGAAGGCGGCACGCGAGAACGCAAAGCGCGCGGGTGTGGCGGATATGATCCATTTTCAGGAACGCCAGGTGAGTGAGCTGCGTCATCCAAAGAAATATGGATTTATCGTGACAAATCCGCCGTATGGAGAGCGTCTGGAGGATAAAAAAGATCTGCCGGAACTGTATACACAGATCGGGGAGGCATACCGGAATCTCGATTCCTGGTCCATGTATATGATCACAAGTTATGAGGATACCGAGAAATATATCGGGCGTAAGGCAGATAAAAACCGCAAGATATACAATGGAATGTTAAAAACCTATTTTTACCAGTTTATGGGGCCGAAACCGCCAAAAAGGAAGAAATAATAAATGCGTTATTCGGGAAGATATGCGATTTTGACCGCTTTTTTAGCGGGAGCATTGATACTTAAATTTAATAATATCGATCAGGCTTACGAGGAAGTGGAGCCTTTTCGCGGGGCGAGTATCCAGACCGAGATCTGGAATCCGCTGATCGCGGACAGCGTAAACCAGAAAGAGATTTCGCTTCTGGTGGACGCGAAGTCCTATACCAGCAGGGATATGAATGTTTTTATGGATGATAATTTAAATCTCATGATCCCTGTGAAAGCACTGCGTGACAGCTTTGACTGCAGTGCGCATATTTATCATGGAACGGAGCTTCTGGTTGAAAAATACGCCAATGAAGTGACGTTTCCGCTGAATAAGGACGAGGTCACGGTCAACAGTGAGAAAGAAGAAGTTTCGTCCGGAATGCGTCAGATCGATGGGGAATACTATGTGCCGCTCGAGACACTTTCCGACAGCCTGGGATACACCTATTCCTGGAACATGGAGGAAAATTCCGCAGTTACCGCAAGCGGCAAGTTGAGCGATGTGACGATCGTGCCGGCAAGCTATGATCTGAGGGACAAGCTGCGCGCACCCGGGGTCAAGGATCAGGGAAATCATGGGACATGCTGGGCGTTTGCTTCGCTCACGGCACTGGAATCTTCACTTCTGCCGGAGGAATCCTATGACTTTTCCCCGGATCATATGAGTATTCAGAACAGTTTTGCGCTGAATCAGGACTATGGCGGGGATTACACGATGAGTCTGGCGTATCTGCTCGCATGGCAGGGACCGGTGCTTGAGGAGGATGATCCGTATGGAGATGACAAATCCGATGACAGTCTGATGCCGGTCAAGCATGTGCAGGAGGTACAGATCATTGGAAGTAAAGATTTCCAGAAGATCAAAGAGGCCGTATTTAAATATGGCGGCGTACAGACGTCCATTTACAGTGCGTTAAAAAGTTCACAAAGCCATTCGGAGTTTTACAACAGTAAGACAAAGGCATACTGTTATATGGGACAGGAGAAGCCGAACCATGATGTCGTGATCATCGGATGGGATGACAATTATTCAAAGGATAATTTCCCGGTGGATCTGGAAGGTGACGGCGCGTTTATCTGCCAGAACAGCTGGGGAGATGATTTCGGGGATAACGGGATTTTTTATGTTTCCTATTATGATACCAATATCGGTATTCATAATGTGGTGTATACCGGGATCGAGGATGTCGATAATTACGATGACATTTACCAGTCAGACCTCTGCGGATGGGTTGGACAGCTTGGGTTTAACTCCGGTCATATTTTCGGGGCAAATGTATTTTCGGCGCAAAAGACAGAGAATATCAGCGCGGCAGGTTTTTACGCGCTTGGTACGGACACGGAATATCGTGTTTATATGGTGTCTGATTTTGCAGATACCGCGTCGCTGGCAGAAAGGCAGCCGGTTGCGGAAGGAAAATTCGGAAGCGCCGGTTATTACACGGTAGCGTTTGATACGCCGGTGACGGTAAAAGAAGGGGAGCGGTTCGCAGTGGTAGTGGAACTTACCACGCCGGACTCGGTACATCCGCTTGCGATTGAATACGCGGCAGATGAGACGACAGAAAACGTGGATCTGAGTGATGGAGAAGGATACATCAGCGCACAGGGAAATTCGTGGGAAAATGTGGAGAGCGGACAGAACTGTAATCTGTGTATCAAAGCATATGGCAGGAATCAGCAATAGTCGGAGGCGGTTTACATATGGAACAGCGGGTCATTAAGATCGCGGCCATTTTTATGGTACTATTTATGGCAGTTACCTGTGTTGTATTGTTTTATCTGCCCGGCTTTCATGAAAAGATGGTGGCGGCGCAGGAGCAGACGATGTCACAGGAAGATGCCGGGATGCATATGGATATGGTAGAGATCGGAAGCACGGATGGTGCGGCTGAGGAGGAGATCACTTTTTCGCAGCAGCTTCGCATTACACTTCCGGACGGAGTGACACAGGAGCAGGTATCAATACAGGATCAGTATGTGACACAGACTGTGGATATCATGTTTCCGGGTGCGGGAACGGATTATCTGTATCACAGTCCGATCATAGGACGCAGTGACCACATCGATAATCTGACATTTGAAAGTGAAGGTGGACAGGGCGTTATCGAGATCACATTGGATAAAGTGTTTGAGGTTCAGCCTACGTTTTTGGATGGCTATCTGTATCTTGATTTTATTCCGTTGCACGATATTTATGATAAGGTAGTGGTGATCGATGCCGGACATGGCGGAAACATGCCGGGCGCGACGATCGGCGGACAGTGTGAGAAAGATATTGATCTTGCGATCGTTCTGCAGTTAAAACAGATCTTTGAGGAAAATCCGGACAGCAGGATCGGCGTATATTATACAAGGGTGGATGATACCAATCCGTCTTTTGAGGACCGGGTCGGACTCGCAAATAAATCCGATGCGGATCTGTTTATCAGTGTGCATAACAACTCTACGGTCAGTGGAAAGACATCGAGTGTAAATGGTACGGCCGTCATGTATGACGAATTAAAAGAGGATAACGGGCATGGAACGAAGGAACTGGCGCAGATCTGCGTAGATGAAGTGTCCGGAGCGCTCGGAAGCAGAAACCGTGGTATCATAAACGGAAATGAGATCTATATCATCCGAAACAGTGAGGTGCCGGTGGCGCTGATCGAAGTCGGATTTATGACAAACGCGACAGAATTACAGAACCTGTCTTCGCCGGAATATCAAAGGCAGACGGCACAGGGAATTTACAATGCGATCATGCGCGCGTTTCAGGAAGGTTTTTAAGGGATTTTAAGGGAAAGGAAAGAAAATGGCAGATAAGATTATTTTTGCGACTGGAAATAAAAATAAAATGAGGGAGATTCGTGATATCTTAAGCGATCTTGGAATGGAGATCCTTTCCATGAAAGAAGCAGGGATCGACAAGGAGATCAACGAGGATGGCAAAACATTCGAGGAGAATGCGTTGATAAAGGCGCGCGCGGTGGCGGAAGATACCGACGCAGTGGTTCTCGCGGATGATTCGGGGCTTGAGATCGATTATCTGAACAAGGAGCCTGGTATTTATTCTGCGCGCTATCTGGGGGAGGATACTTCCTATGAGATCAAAAACCAGGTGTTGTTAGACCGTCTTTCGGGCGTGAAAAAAGAAGACCGCACCGCGCGTTTCGTCTGTGCGATCGCAGCAGTGCTGCCGGATAAACGGGAGTTTGTTGTGCGGGAGACGATCGAGGGTTATATTGGAGAGAAGCCGGCGGGAACCAATGGCTTTGGTTATGATCCGATCTTTTATGTAGATGAATACGGATGTTCTACGGCAGAATTGTCGGAGGAAAAGAAAAATGAAGTGAGCCACAGGGGAAAAGCACTGCGTGCCATGAGAGAAGTTCTGAAAAAGGAAGCATAGCATGAAAGTACTGATCGTAAGTGATACCCACAGAAAACATAAGAATCTTGAAATCGCGCTGGAGAGACAGCAGCCGATCGATCTTTTGATCCACCTCGGAGACGCGGAAGGATGCGAGGATTATATTGCGGAACTGGCTGGCTGTCCGCTTGAGATCGTTGCCGGAAACAGCGATTTTTTTTCCAGACTGGAGCGGGAAAAAATGATACTGATCGGAAATTATAAGGTATTTCTTACGCATGGAAACTACTATTATGTGCAGTCCGGACTTGCGGATATCAAAAGCGTGGCGAAGTCCAAGGGTGCGGATATCGTGATGTTCGGACATACGCATATCCCGGTCATTGATTATGATGATGACATCATTGCACTCAATCCGGGGAGCCTTTCCCATCCGAGGCAGGAGGGGCATCAGCCGTCCTATATTCTGATGGAAATTGATAAAACAGGGCAGGCGCATTTTTCGATACATTTTTTGAAAAAAAATGAAAAAGGGTGTTGACAACCTTTTGGTGGTGAGATATAATATGTCTTGCGTCACGGCAAGGGACGATAAAAAGTAAATAATTGCAATTAGCATTTTTGTGTGACGGGGTGTGGCTCAGCTTGGCTAGAGCGCCTGGTTTGGGACCAGGAGGTCGCAGGTTCGAATCCTGTCACCCCGATGTTATGCGGGTGTAGTTCAATGGTAGAACACCAGCCTTCCAAGCTGGATACGTGGGTTCGATTCCCATCACCCGCTTTGCTATGAGATTTTCATGGCGGAGATTTTTATATGTGTTCGTAGCTCAGCTGGATAGAGCAACGGCCTTCTAAGCCGTGGGTCGGGGGTTCGAATCCCTTCGAGCACATTTCTTTTTTCTTATTAATAAGAAGAAAGTGGCCAAATGGTCGTCATATGGTGGGTATAGCGCAGTTGGTTAGCGCGCCAGATTGTGGCTCTGGAGGCCCAGGGTTCGAATCCCTGTATCCACCCTTGATGCGATAGTTGAGATTTTAAGCATCGATTAAAATGTTGGGCTATCGCCAAGCGGTAAGGCACAGGACTTTGACTCCTGCATTCACCAGTTCGAATCTGGTTAGCCCAGTTTCACTACAATTATATTATGGGATACTAGCTCAGTTGGTAGAGCACTTGACTTTTAATCAAGTTGTCGGGGGTTCGACTCCCCCGTGTCTCATTCCTACATGACCGAATCTGAGAAGGTTTTGGTCATTTTTTCTTTATAACAGTATATTTTCAGATAAGCGGGCATGGCGGAATTGGCAGACGCGCCAGATTTAGGTTCTGGTGGGAGACCGTGCAGGTTCAAGTCCTGTTGCCCGCAGACATAAAAGGCTGTATCTTTTCGCACTATAAGAGGATATAGTCTTTTTATATTAGTATATTTTATATTGCATAAGAGCTTTTTGAGAGGAAACTGAATATTTTGATTTGAAGGGGGATATAAACGTGATTAAAGAATTATTTTTTAATACTGAATTTTGGTCAGCGGTATCAGCAATTTGTAGTTGTTTAACAGTTGTCATTATGTGTAAACAATTTAAAAAGGGGAAGAGGATAGACGTTATTCCAATTTTAAATGCTTGGGCGGAGGAAGAAACAGAGGAGGGAAATGTTCCAGATGTTATAATGGATTTCAGTGAAGATGAAAAGCAGGAAAGTATATTTGCGTCATGGAATTTAGTTGTACAAAATGTTGGAGTTGGGATTGCAGAAAATATTAAGATAAAATATAAAGATAAATTCCGAAGCCATACTATGATAGCATATTATGATATGATTTTACCGCAGAAATCTCTTTCATATATGATGGATATTACTATTACAGAAAATGTTTATGAATTTGATTTGGATATATACTTTACAGATATGTACCAAAATAATTATCTTCAAAAAATGAAAGGATATTATAAAGTGTGTGGAGATACTGTTATTACACATTTATATAAAGCGTGTAATTCTAAGAGAGTATTAAGATGTTTAGTTCCCGAGGATGGACATATGATGAGACATGAAGAGGAATCTGTTGCTACATATGTAATTTCGGATAGAATGGAAGAAGAAATGAAACCGGAAAAAAGTTTAGAGAATGAATAAACTATTTATTAGATATTATTAATCATAGCCGAATATATATACTAAAAAATAATCATAATTGTTAATATGCACGAAGTAGGGAGATTTGAGTATTCAAATTGATGATAGATGCATATAATTATAATTTGAAAGTAGAATCAGTTGATTTTGAACTATGTGATAAGGGCAATCGATTAGATGATGCAATAATAGATATGGACAGTTAGTAAATGGAAATGATAGAATAGAAAAGAATTGCAAAAATGCTGGAAGAGTTATGGAGGAAAAAATGGAACAACAAAAAAGAGAAAAAACGAAACTGCTCATCTTTATAGGGATTGCCTATGGGCTGACCTATCTGATGGGACTTTTCATGTGGTACGGCAGCAGGAAGGGATACGATCTGTCCGTGTTTCCGACAGCGCAGATGTTATATCCGGCGGCGGGCGTGATCCTTGGACTGCTTGTGACGAATAAACGTGAGAAGAAACTGCCGGTTGGATTTTTTGTCACGGTTCTTGTGACAACGGCGATCCTTGTGATCCTGGCGCTGGTGTCGGTGTTTGCACCGGTCGATGATATTGAACTGCAGGGAATGACGATCGCAGTTTATAATCTGATCTCACAGTATATTCTGATCATTGGAAGTGTGGTCGCATTAATTTTGCTTGCGGTTGCAGGAAAAGAAAAAAGAGCGGAGGCGGGGCTGACGAGAAGAAACTGGAAAAGCGCAGTTTTGGTCGTGCTCGTATTTGTCGCGCTCTACTTTGCGCGAACCGTGGTTTCCGTTACGGCATCCGGTGTGTTTGAAGGCGTGGGACTGCAGTATACAGGAGAGTGGTTTGCGATATTTAAAGATCCGATGGTCTGGATCAGTATTATTTCACTGCCGATCAATTACTTCCTGGTGTTTATCGCGTTTTTCGGTGAAGAATACGGATGGAGATACTATTTACAGTCTGTCATGCAGAAAAAATTCGGATTAAGAGGCGGCGTGATCTTACTTGGTATGGCATGGGGCATCTGGCATCTGCCGATCGATCTGTTTTATTATACACAGACTACGGGACTTCAGATGATCTTTGCACAGCAGATCACCTGCATTTTCCTGGCGATCTTCTTTGGCTATGCCTATATGAAGACGAAAAATATCTGGGTGCCGGTATGCCTGCACTATCTGAACAATAATCTGATCCCGATCATTACCGCTACATTTACGGCGGATGTTCTGGAGGATCAGGTCGTAAGATGGAGTGATCTTCCGGTATCACTGCTCTTAAACAGTCTCTGCTTTGGATTCTTTCTGCTGGCAGGGGAGTATAGGAGAAAAAATATAAAAGAGTAAAGGAGTGAGTCCTGCGTGGATGCAAGTGAAAATAAGCGCAGTATTGCGGTCGTAACAGGCGCGAGCGGTGGATTTGGAAAGGAATTTGTACGTCTGTTACTGGAAGAGTATACCGTGGATGAGATCTGGGCGGTTGCCAGAAATAAAGAAAAACTGCAGAAACTGAGCGATGAGTTTGGCAGCCGGATTTGCGTGATCCCGATGGATCTGACCCATCCCGTGGAACGCAGGGCGTTTGCGGAAAAGTTGGAGCAGGAAAAGGTAAAGATCCAATTTCTGGTAAACAATGCGGGTTATGCAAAATTTTGTGCTTATGACGAACTTGGTGTGGAAGAATCACTCAATATGCTGGAATTAAACTGCAACGCGGTCGTAGCAATGGGACTTTTCTGCATTCCGTATATGGAACAGGGAAGCCACATTGTAAATATCGCTTCGCTGGCAGCTTTTCTGCCGCTTCCGTATCTGAACCTTTACAGTGCGTCAAAGGCTTTTGTGCGCAACTATTCGCGGGCACTCAATGTAGAATTAAAGCAAAGAGGCATCACAGTGACGGCGGTTTGTCCGGGCTGGATGCATACGGCGCTGTTCGAGCGCGCGGATATCGGGGCGGATCATACGATCCATATCTTTCGCGGAATGGCAGATCCGGGAAAAATGGCAGAGCAGGCGTTTCGTGATGTGAAGAAGAAAAAAGACTGTTCCATTCCGGGAAGTTACGCGAAAATGTGCTATGTCGCAGCGAAGATACTTCCGCAGAAATGGATGATGAAACTGTGGATGATCCAGCAGAAAATGACAAAATAAAAAAGTGATTGACAACGCGTGTTTTCTATACTATAATTTCTACTGTTGCGTGACAAAAAAGCCTGTCACGACAGGAGAAGGGCTTATAGCTCAGCTGGTTAGAGCGCACGCCTGATAAGCGTGAGGTCGGTGGTTCGAGTCCACTTAAGCCCATGAAAAGAAAATAAAAACGCATTTATAAGGGAGCGGTTCCGTTTGGAACGGCTCCCTTTGTTGTCAGGTATCCGGGACGTTTCAAAATCTCCGGTTGTGAAAAAAAGGGGGATTTAGTATAATAGGAACATAACGTGGGAGGAGAGAATGAAATGGCAAGTTCTTTGTTATCATTTGTTATAACGATCGTTTTAGTGGCGCTCGGTGCAGCGGCGTCGGGAAAAGGGAAAATGAAAAAAACGCGGAAGTTCATACCGCCGAATCCGGCGTGGCGGAACGGCCAGCCGGGGCAGACCGCACCAATGCAGCAGGCGTGGGCGAACCGTCCACCGATACCGCAGGGTCAGCCGGTGCAGCAGCGGGTAAATCAGCAGCCGTCACAGGGGCAGATGCGTGCGTATCAGAAACAGATGGCGATGGGATATGGACAAAGACCGGTGCAGACCGCACAGGGCAGCAGTGTACCCAAAAACGTCCCGGCCGCAAAAAAGAGCAGTGGAAGCGCGATCTTAGACCGTGTACTCCGTGAAAATCAGGATACGGACACGCGGGAATACAACGTGGAAGAAACGGTGATACTGGATTCTATGGGACTTTCTATGCCAAAGATCGAGCAAAGTCCGTACATGGAAGAAGTACATCAGATGATGGTGACCGGTTATGAGGTAAAAATGCCGGAGCAGAGAGATTTTGTGATGGAGGGGCTTGCGCTCTTAGATCAGCATGTAGGTTAGGAAAGAAGAGGTTAGCATGAGACAGATACCAAAGCCGGGAGAACTTTACCGGCATTTCAAAAATAAATTATATCAGGTGATCGCGGTCGCAAAGCACACAGAGACCGGCGAAGATATGGTGGTCTATCAGGCACTGTATGGAGATTTTGCCGTGTATGTCCGTCCGCTTGCGATGTTTCTTGGGGAAGTGGACCATGAGAAATGTCCGGACAGCCGGGAGCAGTACCGCTTTGAAAAAGTAGAGCGCGGGAGAACCGCGGAAGATACTGTGGAGAACATGGAGCCCGAAGAAAAAGCGGAACCTGAGAGTAAAAAAGCGGAAACCGCAAAGCCGCAGCAAAACGGGGAACCAAAAGACAGTACGCCGCAGGAACCGGAGGAAACGAACGGGGTTGATCCGAGACTGCTTGCGATCCTGGATGCGGATACCTATAATGAAAAATATAAACTGCTTTCATCCATGCAGGGAGATATGACGGACCGTCTGATCAATGATCTGGCGGTGGCGCTTGATATTGCGGTGGATGATGGCCCGGTTGACCAACGGTATGAAAAATTGAAATCTGCGCTTGCAATGCTCTGCAAGTATGAAGTGAACCGCCTGCGTTAAGCAAGGCGGTTCGGCTTTTTCTGGCTTAAAGTGCTGTTGTGGTATTCGGTGGAATAGGTGACATCTTCGCCGAACCATTCCGGCGGAACAAAGGCATTTGCCTCATCCACACTCTCAAATTCCACTTCGGCAAGTGTGAGCGGAGCGAGTTCGCCGTCGAAAATATCAAGTTCGATCGTATATTTTTCCAGAAACGGGATCTTATAGCGGGTCTTCTGGATCAAAAGTCCGTCCGTTTTCGGGGCAAGATGGTCATAGGCTTCTTTGGTGAGCGGGAGATTATATTCTTCCCTCGCGAGAAGCCCTTTTGATTTGTAGGTTAAAATGTAATCGTCATCCTGTCTGCGGATGCGCACGACAGGTTCGGTACACAGATACCCCTGTTCGATGCGGTGGCACGGATACCGGTCTAAATGTTCCGGCAGCTCTTTTAATAAAAATTTACGTTCGATTTCCACGTCCGGTCGCGTCCTTTCTTCCTCATAAATAATAAAGTCAGTATAACACAGGATACCCGTTTTTTAAAAGAAAATCCGAGACTGGCGGAAAAAAAGGAGACATGCTATAATGATTTTCAGAAAAATACAGGAGCAGGGAGGAACAAAAAAATGAGCAGACTTGGAATCTTTTTTGCAGACGGCTGTGAGGAAATCGAGGGACTTGCGGTTGTCGATATCATAAGAAGGGCAAAGATGGATATTACAACGATATCCATTACCGGGGAAAAAGAAGTGACCGGTTCCCATCAGATCACCTTTTTGACCGATGCGCTGTTTGAGGATGTGGATTTTTCTGAACTTGACGGGATCATCCTGCCGGGCGGTATGCCGGGAACCTTAAACCTTGGCGCACATGCGGGCGTGACGGCACAGGTAAAGGCATTTGCGGAGGCAGGAAAACTGGTATGCGCGATCTGTGCGGCACCGAGCGTTCTTGGTGCGTGCGGCATTCTGAACGGAAAAAAGGCGACCTGCCATCCGGGCTTTGAAGAGAAACTGACCGGCGCGTCAGTTTCCTATGACAATGTGGTTACGGACGGAAATGTGATCACCAGCCGCGGCATGGGTACGGTCATCGATTTCGGACTTGCGATCGTTTCCTATTTCGGCAGCGAAGAGCTCGTAGAGGATGTGAGAAAGCATCTGGTATACAATCGTTAAGACACCGGACGCGGCATTGTTTTTGTGATACAAAAATTTTGCATCATAAGAAAAACTTACCAAACATAATATTTTGAGATTCGCAGATAATAGAATCAGGATAAGCGATACGAAAAAAGCTTATCTGAATATAGATAAAACGAAGAAAATACTATGGAGGTAAGAATCATGACAGGATCAGGAAATTCTAACACAAGCAAAATGGCTGTGCCGCAGGCAAAAGAGGCCATGAACCGTTTCAAACAGGAAGTTGCAAGCGAGATCGGAGTACCTTTAAAAGAGGGTTACAACGGAGATTTAACTTCTGCACAGGCAGGTTCTATCGGTGGCGAGATGGTCAAAAAAATGATCATGAAGCAGGAAGAACAGATGTCCGGCAAATAAAAATCCGCACTTGCGGAGTGGAAAAAGAGATCGTCCGAAACGGCGGTCTTTTTTTCTGCATAAAAAACTCTTTTCATTTTGAAAATGTTATGCTATAATGCTTAAATGACTGTTAATAGCGAAATTCGAGCGTACATGGATATTTATATATAAGGAGGAAACAGTAACAATGAGTGTACAGGTAGAAAATTTAGAAAAGAATATGGCGAAACTTACGATTGAAGTTCCGGCAGAAAAGGTTGAAGAGGCTTTACAGGCTGCATACATGAAACAGAAAAACAGAATCAGCGTTCCGGGCTTCCGTAAAGGAAAAGTGCCGAGAGCAATGGTTGAAAAAATGTATGGCCCGGCAATCTTCTACGAAGATGCGGCAAACACCTTAATGCAGGAAAACTATCCGGATGCTGTAAAAGAAAGCGGACTTGATATTGTTTCCCAGCCTACCGTTGACGTAACACAGATCGAAAAAGGAAAATCTTTCATCTTCACAGCAGAAGTAGCTGTAAGACCGGAAGTTACCTTAGGAAAATACAAGGGTGTAACCGTTACAAAGATCGATACATCCGTAACAGATGAAGAAGTAGACAAAGAAGTAGAAAACGAAAGAAATAAAAACGCAAGAACAGTTACCGTAGAAGACAGACCGGTACAGGAAGGCGATACCGCGATCATCGACTTCGAGGGATTTGTAGACGGCGTTGCATTTGAAGGCGGCAAAGGAGAGAACCATCCGCTCGAGATCGGTTCCCATACCTTTATCGATACATTCGAAGATCAGTTAGTTGGCAAGAATGCAGGAGATGACGTAGATGTAAACGTTACTTTCCCGGCAGAATACCAGGCAAAAGATCTTGCAGGAAAGCCGGCATTATTCAAAGTTAAGATCCATGAGATCAAGACAAAAGAACTTCCGGAATTAAACGACGAGTTCGCACAGGATGTTTCTGAGTTCAATACACTTGCTGAGTACAAGGAAGATGTAAAGAAGAAACTTACCGAGAGAAAAGAAAACGAAGCAAAACGCACCAAGGAAGACGAAGCAGTACAGAAGATCATCGACAAGTCTACCATGGAACTGCCGGATGCAATGATCGATACACAGGTGAACTCCATGATCAACGAGTTCGCACAGAGAATGGCAAGCCAGGGACTGACTTTAGATCAGTACATGCAGTTCTCCGGTGTAACTATGGATAAGTTAAAAGAACAGGTTCGCCCGGAAGCGGTAACACGCATTAAGAGCAGCCTTGTATTAGAGCAGATCGCAAAAGAAGAAAACATCGAGATCTCCGATGATGAAGTAGCAGAAGAGATCGAAAAGATGGCAAAAGCTTACGGTATGGAAGCTGACAAGTTAAAAGAATATATGGGCGATTCTGAGAAAGAAAGCATGAAGAGAGATCTTGCGATCCAGAAAGCAGTAGATCTTATCATGGAAAATGTAAAAGAGCGCGCAAAAGCTAAGAGCAAGAAAGAAAAAGAAGCAGAAGCCGCTGAAAGCGAAGAATAAAAGGAATAAGCGCCCTTTCAAGATCAGATTGGAGGAAGGATCAGGATTATGAGTTTAGTACCTTATGTCATTGAACAGACAAGCAGAGGAGAACGGAATTACGACATCTACTCCAGATTATTAAAAGACCGTATCATCTTCCTTGGGGAAGAGGTCAACGAGACAACAGCAAGCCTTGTGGTTGCGCAGTTATTGTTTTTAGAGTCTGAGGATCCGGGAAAAGACATCCAGTTATACATCAATTCCCCGGGTGGAATGGTTACAGCAGGACTTGCGATCTACGATACGATGCAGTATATCAAATGCGATGTGTCCACGATCTGTATCGGACTTGCAGCAAGCATGGGCGCATTCCTGTTAGCAGGCGGTGCGAAGGGAAAACGTTTTGCACTCCCGAATGCAGAAATTATGATTCATCAGCCATCCGGCGGAGCGAAAGGTCAGGCTACTGAGATTGAGATCGCTGCGGAGAACATTTTAAAGACCAAGAAGAAATTAAATGAGATTTTAGCAGCAAATACCGGAAAGCCATATGAAACCGTATGCGCGGACACCGAAAGAGACCATTATCTTTCTGCGGAAGAAGCAAAAGAATATGGTCTGATTGATGATATAATTACAAGCAGATAAGAAAAAATCAGGGGACAGTACGTTTTTATGCACTGTCCCTGTTGCTTTCTTTGAGAAAATCAGATAAGATGTAGTAGAAAATTAAGAGATAACGGGGTGAAAGAATGGCAGGCAGAAATAACGATGAAAAAATCAGATGCTCATTTTGCGGAAAATCCCAGGATCAGGTCCGCAAACTGATCGCAGGCCCGAACGGGGCATATATCTGTGATGAGTGCGTGGACATCTGTTCTGAGATTATAGAGGAAGAATTGGATGAGAACGATGTGCCGGAAGAGACAGAGGCACAGGAGATCAATCTGATCAAGCCGGAAGAAATGAAAGCGTTTCTCGATGACTATGTCATTGGACAGGAACAGGCAAAGAAAGTGCTTTCTGTTGCGGTATACAATCATTATAAGAGGATCACGGCGGAGACGGATGACAGTGTGGAGCTGCAGAAGAGTAATATCCTGATGCTCGGACCGACCGGATCCGGTAAGACACTGCTCGCACAGACACTTGCGCGTGTGTTAAATGTACCGTTTGCGATCGCAGACGCCACAACACTGACCGAGGCAGGCTATGTCGGTGAGGACGTGGAGAATATTCTGTTAAAGTTGATCCAGGCAGCAGATTACGATATCGAGCGCGCACAGTGCGGGATCATCTATATCGATGAGATCGATAAGATCACCAAGAAATCTGAGAATGTTTCTATTACAAGAGATGTTTCCGGCGAAGGCGTACAGCAGGCACTGTTAAAGATCTTAGAGGGAACGGTTGCTTCCGTTCCGCCACAGGGTGGAAGAAAACATCCGCAGCAGGAGCTGATCCAGATCGATACGACAAATATCCTGTTTATCTGCGGTGGAGCGTTTGACGGACTTGACAAGATCATCGAGAGCCGTATGGATGAAAAATCAATCGGATTTAACGGAATCCTTTCCGAAAAAGAAGAAAAGAATGTGGGCGAGCTGTTCAAAAAAGCACTGCCGCAGGATTTTATGAAATTCGGACTGATTCCGGAATTTGTAGGCCGTGTACCGGTCACAGTATCTTTGGATCTGTTAGACAAGGACGCTATGGTGCGCATCCTGACCGAGCCGAAGAACTCTTTGGTAAAACAGTACAGAAAGCTGTTTGAACTTGATGGCGTGGAGTTGGAGTTTAATCAGGACGCGATCGAGGCGATCGCGGAAAAGACCATGGAACGTAAGACCGGAGCGAGAGGACTGCGTGCGATCATGGAAGAGACGATGATGGATCTGATGTATAAGATCCCGTCGGATGAGAGTATTACGAAGTGTACGATCACAAAGGATACCGTGATGGGAGACGCGCCTGCACTTCTTACCTGTACAGGAAATGAAAAGAGCGCGTAAGATCGAAATACAAGTGTTATAAGAACAAAAAGCCATAAACTGCCTGTCCTTTTCAGGCAGTTTATTTTCTAAGTATAAAAGACAACAGGAGGAAACGGATCGTGAGTGAACAGATAAAGAAAGTTCCTGCGGTGGCACTGCGTGGAATGACGATTCTGCCGGGCATGATCGCACATTTTGATGTGAGCAGGGAGCGTTCGATCCATGCCGTGGAGCAGGCGATGATGGATGATGAACAGATTTTCCTTGTTACTCAGAGAAATGCCGAGGAAAACGAACCGGAAGCCGAGGATCTCTATCAGATCGGAATTCTTGCGTCGATCAAGCAGGTCATCAAGATGCAGGACAACATCGTGCGCGTTCTGGTGGAAGGGACGACGCGCGCGCAGCTGCAGGAACTTTTTTCGGAAGGAACATATCTTGCAGCAGAGGTAATGACCTTTTCGGATACGGAAGACCTCTCAGACGGAGCGAAAGAGGCGATGCTGCGTGGCGTGCAGGAAACCTTTACCAAGTACTGCATGGCAAACCCGAAGATGGGCAAGGAATTTTTAAAACAGATCAAAGAAGCGGATGATCTTGAGAAAGCCATGGATCAGATCTCCAACAATCTGCCGGTGCGCTTTGAGGAAAAACAGCATATCCTGGAGGCGGTTACGCTGACAGAACGGTATGAAGTGTTAGTGACGCTTCTGTTAAACGAAATACAGATCATGGATCTCAAAAACGAGTTTCAGAAAAAAGTCAAGGCACATGTGGATCAAAACCAGAAGGAGTATCTGCTGCGGGAACAGATGAAAGTGATACGCGAGGAACTCGGAGAGGAAAATACGGAGTCGGATGCGGATCAGTTTTTAGAAGAGGTCGGCAGGTTAAAAGCGGATGAAAAAACCAAGGAAAAGATCAAAAAAGAGATCTCCCGGTTTAAAAATATCAGCTCGAATTCATCCGAGAGCGCGGTGACGCGGGGCTATATCGAGACGCTTTTGGAACTTCCGTGGAACAAAGTATCAAGAGACAACAGAAGCCTGAAAAACGCGAAAAAGATCCTGGATGAGGATCATTATGGACTGGAAAAAGTAAAGGAGCGTATGCTGGAATTTCTGGCGGTGCGCAACCTGACAAAGAAAGGCGAGAGCCCGATCATCTGTCTGGTCGGACCGCCGGGAACCGGAAAGACCAGCATCGCGCGTTCGGTTGCGCGGGCGTTGGATAAAAAATACGTCAGGATCTCGCTTGGCGGCGTGCGCGATGAGGCAGAGATACGCGGACACCGGAAAACCTATGTCGGGGCAATGCCGGGACGTATCGTAAACGGACTGCGCAGCGCGGGTGTGAAAAATCCGCTGATGCTCTTAGACGAGATCGACAAGATGAGCAGCGATTACAAGGGAGATACCGCATCGGCACTGCTTGAAGTGTTAGATGCGGAGCAGAATAAGAAATTCCGCGATCACTATGTGGAGATCCCGATCGACCTCTCAGAGGTGCTGTTTATCGCGACGGCAAATTCTGTGCAGGGGATTCCGAGACCGCTTCTGGATCGTATGGAGCTGATCGAGGTCTCAAGCTATACGGAAAATGAGAAAGAGCATATCGCGAAAGAGCATTTGTTAAAGAAGCAAAAAGAGCGGAACGGATTAAAAGAGGACGAGCTCTCGATCAGTGACGCGGCAATGAGAAAGATCATCCGGGGCTATACCAGGGAAGCCGGGGTTCGTAATTTAGAGCGCAAGCTCGGGGAGATCTGCAGAAAGGTTGCACGGAAGATCTATGAGGGTGAGAAAAAATCCGTGAAGATCACGGAGCAGAATCTTTCCGGTTACCTCGGCAGGGAGCGGTATACCTATGACAGGAAGAATGAGACGGATGAGGTCGGGATCGTGCGCGGACTGGCGTGGACGAGTGTCGGCGGAGATACGTTGGAGATCGAAGTGAACGTGATGCCGGGCAAAGGCGCGTTCAAGCTGACCGGACAGCTCGGTGATGTGATGAAGGAGTCGGCACAGGCGGGGATCAGCTATATCCGTTCCATCAGTGAGGATCACGGGATCGACCGGAAGTATTTTTCGGAGCATGACATCCATATCCATATTCCGGAAGGTGCCGTGCCAAAGGACGGACCGTCAGCCGGTATCACGATGGCAACGGCGATGTTTTCCGCGATTACGGGAAAGCCGGTGCGCGCGGATGTCGCAATGACCGGAGAGATCACCCTGCGCGGCAGGGTACTGCCGATCGGCGGGCTGAAAGAGAAGATCCTTGCGGCAAAAAATGCGGGGATCGTGACGGTCTGCGTGCCGAAGAAGAATGAAAAGGATATTGCGGAGATCTCACCGGAGATCAAAAAAGGACTCGAGATCGTGTATGTGGAACACATGCAGGAGGTCTTAGACGTGGCGCTTGTAAAATAGAAAGAGGAAAATTATGGTCATTAAAAATGTAGAATTAGAAATCGTGTGCGGCGTGACAAGTAAAATACCGGATACCGAACTGCCGGAGGTGGCATTTGCGGGAAAATCCAATGTGGGAAAATCTTCCCTGATCAACGGACTGATGAACCGGAAATCACTTGCGCGAACATCTTCCCAGCCGGGAAAGACACAGACGATCAATTTTTATAATATCAACAAGTTTATGTATTTAGTCGATCTTCCGGGCTACGGCTACGCGAAAGTGTCAGAGAATGAAAAGAAAAAATGGGGAAAGATGATCGAAAATTATCTTCACACCTCAAAACAGTTAAAGGCGGTCTTTCTGCTGATCGATATCCGCCACGAGCCATCCGCGAATGACAAGATGATGTATGAGTGGATCGTGTATCAGGGATATGATCCGATCATTGTTGCAACGAAACTGGACAAGATCAAGCGCAGCCAGATCCAGAAATCCGTAAAGATGGTAAAAGAAGGGTTAAATGTAAAGCCGGGAACAAAGATCATCCCGTATTCCGCGCTGACCAAGCAGGGACGGGATGAGATCTGGGAACTGATGGATGAACTGGTCGGTTATGAAACGGAGAAAAAATAAGATCTATGAAGAATAAATATGTGTTTGTCACAGTCATGCTTGCGGTGCTGTTGTTTCTTGGTGTCGGGCTGACTGAGATTTATGTAAACCATACAGAAGAAAAAGAAGACGGACAGTACACAGTTGTCACTTCGTTCTACCCTATGTATATCGCCGCACTCAATGTGGTGGGGGAGAACGATCATATCCGGCTTGAGAATTTAAGCGAACCGCAGACCGGCTGTCTGCATGATTATCAGCTTACGCCGGCGGATATGCAGCTGTTATCGACTGCGGATGCCTTTATTATAAACGGCGGCGGGATCGAGAGCTTTCTCGGTGAAGTCGCGGAGCAGTATCCGGATCTTACGATCATAAATGCCAGTGAGCAGGTGGATCTGATCGAGGATAATGCCCATGCGTGGATGAATATCGAAGACTATATGACGCAGGTAAAAACGATCGAGGCGGAGCTTTCCGCGGCAGATCCGGCGGATGCGGAGCAATTTTCGGAGAATACGGAGGCATACCTCGCAAAACTTTCTTCCTTAAAAGAGCAGGCAGATGCGGTAAAGCCGCTGACCGAAGGAAAAAATATCGTGATCTTCCACGAGGCATATGAGTATGTGGCAGAAGAATTTGGCATGCAGGTTTCCTATGTGATGGATCTTGACGAGGAGCGTCAGGTCAGTGCAGGGGAAGTCGCGGATGTCGTGCGCACGGTCACAGACGGCGGTGTCCGGGTGATCCTTGCCGAGGAACTTTACGGAAAGGATATGGGTGACACTGTGGAGAGCGAGACCGATGCAAAGATCTGCTATCTGGATACGCTGGTGCGCGGGGATTATGACGCGGACAGCTATTTAAATGCCATGCAGCAGAATATCACATTGTTGAAGGAGGCGTTTTCGGATGAAAAAGATCATTGAGCCATGCGGACTTCATTGTATCAAGGTGAACCACCTGGGCGTTACGATCGGAGGACAGCAGATCTTATCCGATATCAATCTGCACATCCACTGTGGGACACTGACTGCAATTATAGGAAAGAACGGAGCGGGAAAGTCTACGCTGATCAAGGCAATGCTTGGCGATATCCCGCACGAGGGAAATATCGAGTTTAAGGACAGGGAAAACGGAAAGATCCAGAAATTAAAGATCGGTTATGTGCCGCAGAGCATGAATATCGAGAAGAATACGCCGATCAGTGTCTATGACATGATCGCGAGTTATCAGTCCAATTTTCCGGTATTTTTCCGAAAGAAGCGGGCACTCTATGAAGAGATCAAAGACAGCTTAAAAGTGTTTGAGGCGGATTATCTGATCGATAAGCAGGTGTGCAATCTCTCCGGCGGAGAGCTCCAAAGGGTGCTGCTTTCAATGGCGATCATGGATGAGCCGAACCTTCTGCTTTTGGACGAGCCGGTATCCGGGATAGATCAGAACGGGATGGATCTGTTTTACAAAAAGATCGATTACCTGAAAAAGCATTTTGATCTCGCGACGATCTTAATATCCCATGATCTTGATTATGTGGAAAGATATGCGGACAAGGTCATTTTACTCGATCAGAAGATCTTAAAGCAGGGCACGGTAAAAGAAGTATTCCAGTCGGATGAGTTTAAACGGGTATTTGGAACGGAGGTGAGGGTATGATCGAATTTTTTACCGGATGGTGGCAGTACAGTTTTATGCGCAGCGCATTTCTCGCGGTTATGATCATTACGCCTCTGTTTGGGATACTGGGAACGATGATCGTAAACCGTAAAATGGCGTTTTTCTCGGATGCGCTCGGACATTCCGCACTGACCGGGATCGCGGTCGGCGTGGTGCTCGGCGTGACGGACACGAATCTTTCGATGGTGATCTTTGCGATCATCTTCGCGCTTTTGTTAAATAAGATCAGCAGTAAGAGTACGGCATCCACCGACACGATCATATCGGTCTTTTCTTCCTGCTCGGTCGCGATCGGACTTGCGATCCTCTCGAAAGGCGGAAATTTCAGCAAATATTCGAGCCTGTTAGTCGGGGATATTTTAAGTATCACGCACCGGGAGATTGTGTATCTGGTACTGATCTTTGCGGTCACACTGGTATTCTGGTTTTTTGCGTTCAATAAGTTAAACGCGGTCAGCATGCACCGGACACTGGCGACGAGCCGCCACATACCGGCAACGCTGTTGGAAAACCTGTTTGCGGTACTGATCGCGCTCATTGTCATGCTGTCGATCAAATGGGTGGGCATCCTTATCATCAACGCCCTGCTCATTCTGCCGGCGGCAAGCAGCAGAAACCTTGCGGTCAATCTCAGGGAATATCACTTTTTCGCAGTTTTATTTTCGATGTTCTCCGGGATACTCGGGCTGATCATCTCATATTTTACGAATGTCGCGACGGGACCGATGATCATCATTGTGGCGTCATTGATATATTTTATCACTTTCGCATATCAGAAAGTGGTACATGGATAATAACAGAAAAGAAGCAGACATCTACGCAGGATAAAGTGTGCAGATGTCTGTTTTTTTGCTGGAAACATCTCTTTTCCTATTGACATACTAGGAATTTGTGATATAACGTAATGGAAGGAAAATTGACGATATCAGAAAGGAAGGAACTCTATGTCTGAAAAAAATATATTGGAAATAAAAAATTTGCATGTAAGCGCGGATGATAAGGATATCCTGCGCGGCGTGGATCTTACGATAGGAAAAAATGAAACTCATGTACTGATGGGGCCAAACGGAACCGGAAAGTCTACACTCGGATATGCGATCACCGGAAATCCGCATTATATCGTGACGGAAGGTGACATTATTTTTGACGGAGAAAATATCACCGAAATGCCGGTCAATGAACGTGCAAAAAGGGGAATCTTTCTCTCATTTCAGAATCCGCTCGAGGTGCCGGGCATCACGTTAAGCGCGTTTATCCGCAGCGCACTTGAACAGAAAAGCGGAAAACGTATCCGCCTTTGGGATTTTAAGAAAAAATTAAAAGAGACGATGGAACTGCTCTCGATGGACGAGTCCTATGCGGAGCGTGACTTAAACGTGGGATTTTCCGGTGGAGAGAAGAAAAAGGCGGAGATCCTGCAGATGCTGATGTTAGAGCCGAAACTCGCGATCCTGGACGAGACGGATTCCGGGCTTGATGTGGATGCGGTAAGAACCGTATCAAAGGGCATTCATGCCTATCAGGAAAAGTGCAAGGGAAGTCTCCTTATCATTACGCACAGCACCAGGATCCTGGAGTCTTTGAATGTGGATGTCACCCATGTCATGGAAGGCGGCAGGATCGTAAAGAACGGGGATGCGTCTTTGGTGGATACCATAAACGAAAATGGATTTGAACAGATATCAGAATAAGCAGACCGGAAAGGAGTGTACCTGATTTGGAAGAAAAAAGTTATGTAGAAGATATAGACAGAAGTATTTATGACATCCGGAACGAGGAGAAGGATGAATACCGGATCGAGGAAGGGTTGACGCCTGCGATCATCGATAAACTGTCGAAAGAAAAACACGATCCGGTCTGGATGCAGCAGTTCCGTCTGCAGTCTCTGCAGATCTATAATGAAATGAAGATCCCGGACTGGGGGCCTTCGATCGAGGGACTTGACATGGATCATATCGTTACCTATGTCAGACCGAACACAAAGATGCAGGGAAGCTGGAAGGATGTCCCGCAGGACATCAAGGATACCTTTGAGCGTCTCGGCATCCCACAGGCAGAGCGGAAATCACTGGCGGGAGTTGGCGCGCAGTATGATTCTGAGCTTGTATACCATAACGTAAAAGATGAGGTCGCGGCGCAGGGCGTGGTATACACGGATATGGAAAGTGCCTTAAAGGGCGAGTACGCGGACATAGTCCACAAATATTTTATGAAGCTTGTCACGCCGAGAGACCATAAATTCGCGGCACTGCACGGCGCAGTCTGGTCGGGCGGTTCCTTTGTCTATGTGCCGAAGGGCGTACAGGTATCGATCCCGTTACAGTCCTATTTCCGCTTAAACGCAAAGGGCGCGGGACAGTTTGAGCATACGCTGATCATCGTGGACGAGGGCGCAAGCCTCCACTTTATCGAAGGGTGCTCCGCACCGAAATATAATGTCGCGAACCTGCATGCGGGCTGTGTCGAATTATATGTGAAGAAAAACGCGAAGCTCCGCTATTCGACGATCGAAAACTGGTCGAAGAATATGTACAACTTAAATACCAAACGTGCGCTGGTCGAAGAAGGCGGCACGATCGAATGGGTATCCGGTTCGTTTGGCTCCCATGTAAGCTATCTGTACCCGATGAGTATTTTAAAGGGCAGAGGCGCGAAGATGGAGTTTACCGGAATTACATTTGCGGGAAAAGGACAGAATCTGGATACCGGTGCGAAAGTTGTACATGCTGCGCCGGATACAAGCTCCTATATGAATACAAGATCGATCAGCAAGGACGGCGGTATCAGTACCTTCCGCAGCAGTGTGGTGGTAAATAAGGATGCCTGCGGTTCCAAATCGGCAGTCTCCTGTCAGTCCCTCATGCTGGATTCAGAGTCAAGATCGGATACGATCCCGGCGATGGACATCCGCACCAGAAAGGCATCCGTAGGTCATGAGGCAAAGATCGGAAGCATCAGTGATGACGCGGTATTTTATCTGATGTCGAGAGGAATGAGCGAAGAGGACGCGCGGGCACTGATCGTCAGCGGATTTGCGGATAATGTTTCAAAAGAGCTTCCACTGGAATACGCAGTGGAGATGAACAATCTGATCCGGCTTGAGATGAAGGGCTGCATCGGATGATCTTTGGTATTTCGGAAGGAGGAACAAAAATGGCGGAAAACAGTAACAAAGTGATAAATCGGCTGCCATCCAAAACATGGTACTGGCTGGGTGTCAATGAGACCAGGTTTCCGTGGGATGAAAAGCAGTGCGTGCGGTTCCCGGAGATACAGGAACATACAGACGCGGACGGCGAGGCGAAAACATATAAATATCAAATAGAAGGAACGGACGCTTTTTCTGAGCGTACCTTTACATTTACAGCAGAAAAAAACAGCAGACTTACGGTTCTTATGGATATAGGCACAGAGGGAAACAGCGCGCTCCATATTAACTTAAACGCGAAGGAAAACGGTGAGATCAAACTTGTGCAGATCCAGCGCAACAAAGCGGATTCAAAGGTGTATAACGAGGTCTGCGGAAACTGTGATGCGTCTGCGAGCGTGGAACTCGTGCAGATCTATCTGGGCGAGGGCGATATCTATTCGGATGAAAAGATCGATTTGAACGGGGACGGCAGCAGTTTAAAGACCGATATCGGTTATCTCGGACAGAACAAAAAGTGCCTGGACATGAATGTAGTCGCCAATCATTTCGGGAAAAATACCAAGAGCGAGATACAGGTGGCAGGAGCGTTAAAGGACGCGGCAAAAAAGATCTTCCGCGGAACGATCGATTTTAAGAAAGGCTCCTCCGGTTCCACAGGGGATGAACTGGAAACCGTGCTCATGCTCGGAGATGACGTGGAAAACAAAACGATCCCGTTGATCCTCTGCGCGGAGGAGGATGTCGCCGGAAACCACGGGGCAACGATCGGGGAACTGGATGAGGAGACGTTATTTTACTTTGAGAGCCGCGGCATCAAAAAGGAAGTGGCAGAGGACATCTGCGCACGGGCATCGATCGAAAAACTTCTTCGTGAAGTGGAAGATCCAAAGATCAAAGAACTTGCACTGGCAGAGCTGGATCAGATGTCAGCAGGAGTAAAGGAGGAAGCATAGGATGGAGAGGGATTACAGAAAAGACTTTCCGCTCTTGATGCAGGATCGCACGGTATATCTCGATAACGCGGCAACCGCGCAGAGACCGCAGTGCGTCATTGATGCGGAGATGGATTTTTATAAAAACCACAATGCAAATCCGCTCCGTGGCACTTATCCGCTCAGCGTGGAGGCAACCGATATTTATGAGCAGGCGAGAGCGCGGGTCGCGCAGTTTATCCATGCGGCATCCACGGAGGAAGTGATCTTTACCAGAAACACGACAGAAGGCATCAATCTGGTCGCTTACAGCTATGGACTCACCAATCTGAAAGCGGGCGACGAGATCTTGGTGTCGATCATGGAGCATCACAGCAATCTTCTGCCGTGGCAGATGGCCGCGCGGATGACGGGAGCATCCTTAAAGTTTCTTGAATGTGGAAAAGACGGCAGTGTGGATCTGGATCTTGTGGAAAAACTGATCACGGACCGCACAAAGCTGGTTGCGGTCACGCAGATCTCAAATGTGCTCGGAAGAGAAAATCCGGTGCGTGAGATCGCGGCGATCGCGCACAAAAAAGGTGCCGTTGTCGTTGTGGATGGTGCGCAGAGCACCCCGCACAAAAAGATCGATGTGCAGGCATTGGACGCGGATTTCTTTGCATTCTCGGGACACAAGCTGTTTGGCCCGATGGGGATCGGCGTTTTATATGGAAAGAAAGCGCTGCTGGATCAGATGCCGCCGTTTTTAAGTGGTGGAGAGATGATCGATTCCGTGACGAGAGAAGGCGCAAAATTTGCGGAACTGCCGCATAAATTCGAGGCGGGAACCGTCAATGCGGCGGGTACGGCAGGTCTGCTTGCGGCGATCGATTATATCGAGGGCATCGGATTTGATGAGATGGAAAGACGGGAACTTGCGGTGACAGAGCGGGCACTCTCCGGCTTAAAGGAGATCCCGCATGTGCATGTGCTTGGCTCGGAGCGTGCAGAGGAACATACCGGCATTCTCACCTTTGTGGTCGATCAGGTGCATCCGCACGATGTCAGTGAGGTGCTGATCGCGGATGGGATCTCCGTGCGCGCGGGACATCACTGCGCACAGCCGCTGTTACAGTATCTGGGCGTGAATTCGGCAACCAGAGCGAGTTTTATGTTTTATAATACAAAAGAAGAGGCAGACCGTCTGGTCAAAAGTATAGCAAGTATAAGGGAGCGTATGGGATATGGCAGATAGAACATTTTATAATGAGATCTTAACCGAGCACAACATAAGGCCGGAATTCAAGCATGATCTGCCGGATGCGGATATCGTGTTAGAGGGCGTCAATCCAAGCTGTGGAGACGATATCTGGCTCAAATTAAAACTGGATGGAGATACGATCTGTGACGGAGCCTTTGTCGGCGATGGATGTGCCATTTCACAGGCATCCGCGGATATTATGCTTGGCATGGTGATCGGAAAGAAGAAAGAGGAAGCCATACAAATGGGTGAGATCTTTATGAAAATGATCCGCGGAGAGGCAACGGATGAGGAGATCGACAGCCTTGAGGAAGCCTCGGCACTGCGCGATATCGCGCATATGCCGGCGCGTGTAAAATGCGCAGTCCTGGGCTGGAGAACACTAAAAGAAGCGCTGGATGAATAAAGAAAAGGCGGGATCAGCCGTCGGGTGATTCCGGCGGCGGATCGGTTTTTTGTTTTGCCTTTGGTTTGAATTCATTGGCGTTATTTAAAAAGCTGCCGCGCACGATGGCATCACTGCCGTATTTGTGGCGGATCGAGTCCACAGCGGCATCCAGACGCTTTAAGCGTTTGGCGCGTTCGGCAGCATTTGGCACACTGGAAGAAAAAGCGGCAGGATCGGATGCCGCTTTTTTGGTATCGGCGAAATCGAAAATGCTCATCTGCACCGGTGCGTCCGCAGGCAGCAGTTTCCCGGTGCGGATGCCGAGAAGCCGTACCGGTTTCCCGTTCCAGAGCTCATGGAACAGATGACAGGCGGCATCGTAGATCGTGTCTGTCGTGTTGGTTGGCGAAAAAAGGGGCATCTGGTGGGAAAATGAAGAAAAGTCGGAGTATTTGATCTCAACCGTCACGGACTGCGCAATCTGACTGCAGCTTCGCAGCCGCTCCGATACGGTTTCCGAGAGGCTTAAAAGCACACGCCTTGCCTCCGTTTCTGCGGTCACATCCTCGCACAGCGTCACGGAGTTCCCGACACATTTCAGCTCGTGCTCGGTGGCATCCACCACGGAGTGGTCAATGCCATTGGCGTATTCCCACATCCGGATGCCGTGGCTTTTAAACTCACGTTTTAAGAAATCCACATCCGTATGCGCCAGATCGCCGATCGTGCGAATGCCAAAACTTTTTAAACGGCTGGCACTTGAATGCCCGACCATGTAAAGGTCATCTACGGAAAGCGGCCACATTTTGGTCGGTATCTCATCAAAAAACAGGGTATGGATGCGGTCCGGCTTTTTGAAGTCACTCGCCATCTTGGCGAGCAGCTTGTTTGGCGCGATCCCGATGTTTACCGTAAAATGGAAGCGGTTTCTGATATCATCCTTGATCTGTGTGGCAGCGGCGATCGGGGATTCATACAGCCGCAGGATCGGAGTGAAATCAAGAAAACATTCATCGATCGAGATCTGCTCGATATCCGGGGAATACGTATGCAGCAGATCCATCATTTTTTTGCTGTACGCATGGTAAAGCGCGTGATCCGGTGCCTGGGTGGTAAGAAACGGACATTTCCGAAAGGCGGAGACGACAGGCTCTCCGGTGTGGATACCAAATGTCTTGGCGGATTCGGATTTCGCGAGGACGATCCCGTGACGGTTCTTTTTGTCACCGCCGATGATCGCAGGGATCGTGCGAAGATCCGGGCCGCTTCCGGTTTCCAGATTATGGACGGATGTCCAGCTTAAAAAAGCGGAATTGACATCAATATGAAAAATAACGGATTCCATACGCTTGCTCCTTTCGTTTGGGATAATGATATTTTAACATAATTTTCATAAAATGTGAACATATGTTTGCGAAAATTGATTGAATTAATTTTCATTTTATTGTATAGTAATGGATAGGATATGGGGAAACGTTTTTTGTTTTTACAGGAAGTGATGACATGAAATTTAAGAGGATTGATACAGAAACCGTGCGCTGTCTGATCTCGGAGGAGGAACTCAGCGAGAACGGACTTGTGCTGGATGATTTTTTTAATAATAAGGGAAAAACAGAAGAATTTGTCCGCAGGGTCATCGCCATGGCGGAACAGGAAGTGGATTACCGGGTGCAGGGTGGCCCGGTTTCCGTGCAGGTAGCGGTCTTAGATAACCGGATGCTTGCGCTGACGCTTTCCGAGAAGCAGGAGCAGAATATCATGGAGATGATAAAAAATCTGCGCTCTGCGGTGGAGGTCTTAAAAGAGGTTACGAACCAGACGGCAGGGCAGCCGGAGACAGAGAAGCCGGCAGAGAAAGCGGAAAAGAGTATTGAGGATCTGATCCGCGAGGGCGGACGGCTGGATCGCGATATCTATGAGCTGGAGTTTTTGTCACTGGATCATGTCATGCGTTTCTGCGCAGCTGTGATCTGCGGGGACGTGGTAAAAAGCAGCCTGTATAAACTTGCGGGCAATGACCGGTTTTATCTGTTGCTGGAAAAAGAGCCGCTGACGGATGCAGAGTTCTGCAAGCTGCTCGGTGCATCGCTCGATTTCGCGGAGGCGATCTACTCGGACGGAAGAATGAAGGCATATCTTGAGGAGCATGGGACACTGCTCTTAAAGAAGCAGGCCGTCCAGCAGCTTCACAGCCTATAACAAAAGATTGGAGAACAACATGAAGGAGAATACACCACAGGATAAGGCATCCTTTGAAAAATTTTTCGAGGAAAATTATGTGCCGGTGGAATATAAAACAGTAAAAAATGATTTCGAGGAAGTGGCCGCAGAGTACGGCAGAGATCTGTTTACCGAAGAGTATCAGGCGAAAGGCAGGATCAAGAAGGAAAATTACATCCTGTATCTGACCAGTGATGCGTACTGCGCGTTTGAGGAGATCGTGGAAAATGCGGTGGACGCTTTAAACCAGGATATCGCGGATGTGATCGCGGAGATCGGCAATGAACTGTCGTTTGATAACAGTGTGACAGAGATCTATTTTGATAATATGGAAAAACTGGTAAAGCGGTTTTTAGACTGTCTTTATGATGAGGTGCTCTGCGAGTGGTAGCAGGAGCGGACAGCCGGGAAAAAGCGGAGGCGTTTTTAAAACGTCTCCGCTTTTTTCATTGTTATACAGTTTCCATTTTCCAGATATAAGCCGTGTAAGGGGCAAGCGTGGTGCCGCCGCCAAAATCGTGTGTGGTCTGCGAGATCAGTTCTTCGGCACGCCCACAGCCGGCATCGAAATGCGCATCAAACGGAGCTTCATCCGCATTCAGCGCAAGCAGGACGCGCTCTGAACCGGTTTTCCGCTCGAAGATGCACTGCTTGTTGGTGAGCAGGACGGAGCGGAAGTTTCCGTAATTTAGAGCGTCAGACGCTTTCTTGATCGCGGCGAGCCGGGAGATGTAAGTGGTCAGCTCATTTTCCACCGGTGCGTCAAAGCAGGCGCGAAGTGCCGGATCACCGTCCTCTTTTCTTGCCTTTGCCCCCCATTCGCTGCCGTAGTAGACACATGGGATGCCCGGCATGCAAAACATCAGCGCATAGATGAGCGGCAGATGTTTTTCGTTGTTTAAGATACTTGCCACGCGGGTGACATCATGGTTATCGACAAAACTGAGCAGATGTTTTCCCTTGTAGAGTGTCCAGTCTTCCGGTCCGAACTGGCGGAGCAGGGAGTGGTTGATCTCGAACATGTTCATGCAGTTAAAGCTGGAATAAAGCCCCTTGTAGCACTCGTAGTTTGTCACGGAGTGCAGCATTGCGTCGTTCATGATCTGGTTGTAATCGCCGTGCAGAGTTTCTCCGACCAGGAAAAAATCCTGCTTCTTGGAATCACAGAAGGCACGCAGCCGCCGTAAGAAATCATGATCCAGACAGTAAGCCACATCTAACCGGAGCCCGTCGATATCAAAATAGGAGATCCAGTATTCGATACAGGAAAACAGATAGGAAACCACCTCTTCATTCCGAAGATTTAATTTGACAAGATCAAAGTTGCCTTCCCAGCCCTCATACCAGAGTCCGTCGTTGTAGTTGGAATTTCCGTCAAAATGGATGAAAAACCAGTCTTTATACGGAGAGTTCTCACGGTTTTTTAATACATCCTGAAAACCGAAAAATCCGCGTCCCACATGGTTAAAGACACCGTCTAAGACGACTTTGATCCCGGCGTCATGCAGATGGTCGCAGACTGCCTTAAAGTCCTCGTTGGTGCCGAGGCGCACATCGATCTTTTTGTAATCCCTGGTGTTATAGCCGTGCGTATCGGATTCAAAGACCGGGGAAAAATAGATCGCGTTCGCGCCAAGTTTTTGGATATGGGGGATCCAGTCATCAACCTTTGCGATACGGTTTTTTGGAACACCGTCATTTTCAAACGGCGCGCCGCAAAAGCCGAGCGGATAGATCTGGTAAAATACACTTGTTTCAGCCCACATAGTATAACCTCCATTCTGGTAACATCTGACTTTATATCAGATTATTTGCTCATTTCTTTTGATTTCTCCGTGCATGCATGCTGTGCGTTCATGACCGTGCTGCGCAGATTCTGTTTTTCCAGGGCTGCGACTGCGGCGATCGTGGTTCCGCCCGGGGAGCATACGGCATCCTTTAATTCACCCGGATGTTTGCCGGTCTCAAGCACCATCTTTGCTGCGCCGAGGACAGACTGTGCGGCAAATTTGTAAGCCTGTGCGCGTGGCATGCCGTCCCATACAGCAGCGTCAGCCATCGCCTCAATGAACATATAGACATAGGCAGGGGAGGATCCGCTGACTCCGGTCACGGCATCCATCAGTGTTTCCGGGACGACCTCGCATTTTCCGAAACTGTTGAAAATGGAGATGACCGTATCGAGTTCTTCCGGTGTCACATTGTCATTCGGTGTGAGTGCGGACATTGCCTCTAAGACCATGGCAGGGGTGTTTGGCATGGAGCGCACAAGTTTCACCGGATGTCCGAAACAGCCCTCGATCTTTTCGATGGACTGTCCGGCGGCGATCGCTACGATCACGGCGTCTTCGGAAACCACATCTTTGATTTCCTTTATCACTTCCGCATAGAGATAAGGTTTGACAGCAAGGAATAAGATGTCTGCCTCTTTGGCGACTGTTTGGTTGTCTAACGTGGTGCGGATTCCAAACTGATCCTTTATCTTTTCTACGGTAGCAGAGGTATGGGCACTCGCGATGACTTTTGATGCCGGCACCAGACCGGAGCCTGTGATACCGCCGATCATGGCGCTTCCCATATTTCCACATCCGATAAATCCAATGGTTGTTTCTAACATGAACAATTTCCTCCTTATTTAAAAATAATTGTAAAAGAACCGCCAGCAAAAAGCAAGCGGTCCTTTGTATCCTTATTGTGAAGTTTTCTTCGATTTAGAAATCTGTGAAGTTCTTTTCTTTTCTCTTCTCTAAGAAAGCGCTCATGCCTTCTTTTTTGTCGTGTGTATCGTTTACAACACCGAACAGATTTGCTTCCATTTCAACAGCGTTCTTGATGTCCATATCGTAACCGTTGTTGATCGCTGCTTTTGCAACAGCAACAGCATAGCTGCCGTTACGAAGGATCTTGGAAGCCATCTTCTTAGCAGTATCCATAAGCTCTGCCTGCGGAACTACTTTGTTTACAAGACCGATGCGGTAAGCTTCTGCTGCATCAATGTTGCTGCAGGTAAAGATGATCTCTTTTGCTCTGCCCATACCAACTAAACGTGCAAGTCTCTGTGTACCACCGAATCCTGGGATGATACCAAGTCCACATTCCGGCTGACCGAAAACGGCGTTGTCAGAAGCGATACGGATATCACATGCCATGGAGATCTCACATCCACCACCAAGTGCGAATCCGTTTACAGCTGCGATCGTTACCTGACGCATGTTCTGCAGTTTGAAGAACGGAACAGATGCGCGGATACCGAAAGCTCTTGCTTCCGGAGCGGTAAAGTTGATCATTTCAGAGATATCAGCGCCGGCTACGAAAGATTTTTCGCCTGCACCTGTTAAGATTACGACTTTGATGTCGTCTCTGCCTTCGATCTCGGTAAGTACTTCGGTGAGCTCGTCTAATGTTTCAGAGTTCAGAGCGTTAAGTGCCTTCGGTCTGTTGATCGTAAGGACTGCAACTTCGTTTTCAACGTCTAATGTTAAATTGTTCATTGTAGAAACCTCCTAAAAAATTTTGATTTCGTTCGGTTTTTGTGACCAAGTTTATATAAATTCATCTTATAACTTTGATAAACTTTTGTCAATCTCTTTTGCCATACTTTACCGGGTTTTTTGTATAGTAGGAAGAGGAAAAGTGTAGTATAATGACAAAAAAGAACGAGGAAGAAAGATTTAAGAAGGAAACAATGAGACAGGAATTTGATTTAAAGCAGATCGAAAAACCGCTGCTGTCCTGGTTCGCCGGGCATGCGAGAGTCCTGCCGTGGCGGGAGGAGCCGACGCCGTATCGTGTCTGGGTGTCGGAGATCATGCTGCAGCAGACCAGGGTGGAAGCGGTAAAACCATATTTTGAGCGATTTACGAAGGAGCTGCCGGATGTGGCGGCGCTCGCGGCGTGCAGTGAGGAGCGGCTGTTAAAGCTCTGGGAAGGGCTTGGCTATTACAACCGTGTGCGCAATATGCAGACGGCGGCGCGCACGGTGATGGAGGAGTATGACGGCAGACTGCCAGCGGATTATGAAAAGCTTCTTACATTAAAAGGGATCGGATCCTATACGGCGGGCGCGGTCGCGTCGATCGCCTACGGGATCCCGGTCCCGGCGGTGGACGGGAATGTGCTGCGGGTTATCATGCGGGTGACGGCGGACGATTCGGATATCATGAAACAGAGTGTAAAAAGCAGAGTGGAAAAGGAACTGCTCGCTGTGATCCCCAAAGACGCGGCGGGCGCGTTCAACCAGGCGTTAATGGAGCTTGGAGCGACGGTCTGTCTGCCAAACGGAGAGCCGCACTGCGCGCAGTGTCCGTGGGAGAGCTTCTGTGAAGCAAGAAAGCAGGGCATCTGGCAGACGCTTCCGGTGAAATCCAGGGCAAAGCCGCGCCGGATCGAGGAGAAGACGGTTCTTATCATCCGTGACGGAGAGCGGATCGTGCTCCACAAGCGCGGGGCAAAGGGACTGCTCGCGGGACTTTATGAATTTCCAAATCTTGCGGGGCATCTGAGCGAGGAAGAAGTGCTTTCCTATGTGCGGGAGCAGGATCTTGTGCCGGTACACATCGAAAAGCTTGAGGATGCCAAGCATATTTTTTCGCATATCGAATGGCATATGACCGGATATATGGTTCGGGTGTCGGAACTTGAGACGGAACAGTCCGGTCTGCTTTTCGTGGAAGTGGAGGACTCCGAGAAGCGCTATCCGATCCCGGCGGCATTTGCGGCATATACAAAGTACATGAACCTGCGGCTCGGAAATGACCGCTTTTCGGCGGATACGGATCAGTAATAAAAAAGATCGCCAAAGCGGCGACCTCTTTCCTATGAAAAGAATTATGTATGAAAAAGCAACTCATTATTTTTGGGAGGAACCTTGCATATCAATGCAAGGTCTATGAAAAAGTATAAATGATGTCATATCATTCGGCTTTTTTTCTATGCTCTTACTATATCTGGAAGATATGAAGAGGGTATGTTGAGTTTATGATATTTGTGTAAATAAAATATGAACAAATGGGAAGCTGTTAAGAAATTTATAAGAAAAAATAGTTTTGAGATTGCGACAGGTCTGTGTATAATGGAAGAGTAAGAGACATAAGTAAGTAAGACAAGATAAAATAAAATAGAAACTAAGGAGCAGATAAATGAAGATATTATCGATTGCGGTTCCGTGTTATAACTCACAGGATTATATGGAAAAATGCGTGAATTCCCTGTTGAAGGGCGGAGAGGATGTGGAGATCCTTATCGTGGATGACGGGTCGAAGGACGCGACAGCGGAGATCGCGGACGCATATGAGAAGAAGTATCCGACCATCGTAAGAGCGATCCATCAGGAGAACGCGGGACATGGCGGTGCGGTCAATACCGGGATCGCCAATGCGACCGGACTTTATTTTAAGGTAGTTGACAGTGATGACTGGGTGGATGAAGATGCCTATCATCAGATTTTGGACAAATTAAAGGAGATCGTTGGCGGCAGCAGGACGCTTGATATGTTTATCAGCAATTTTGTGTATGAAAAGCAGGGCGCGAAGCACAAAAAGGTCATGCGTTACACCAAGCAGCTTCCGCAGAATGAGATCTTTACCTGGAGCGATATCAGACGTTTTACCAAAGGAAAGTATCTGCTGATGCATTCGGTCATTTACCGTACCAAACTGCTCAGGGAGTGTGGATTACAGCTGCCGGAGCATACGTTTTATGTGGATAACATTTTTGTATACAAGCCGCTCCCGTCGGTAAACACGATGTACTATCTCGATGTGGATTTTTACCGTTATTTTATCGGAAGGGACGACCAGTCCGTCAATGAAAAGGTCATGATCGGGCGGATCGATCAGCAGATCAAGGTGAACAAGCTGATGGTGGACGAATTTGATCTCTGGAAGATCACGAACCGCAAACTGCGGGGGTATATGTTTAATTACCTTGAGATCATCACGGTCATTTCTACCGTCATGTGTATCCGTTCCGGGACAGATGAAAATCTGGAGAAAAAGCGCGAACTGTGGGGATACATCAAGCGGAAGGATTTAAGACTGTTTCATCATCTGCGCAACGGAATTTTAGGACAGTCCACGAATCTGCCGGGCAGAGGCGGACGCAAGATATCCATTGCGGCATATAAGATCACGCAGAAGGTCGTGGGATTTAATTAAGTAAGAAAAAGACCGGGGATCCGGACGAACGGGAAAAAGGTTCGTCCGGGTACCCGGTCTTTTAGTGGCGGCATAGCGGTCAGCTTTCACTCATATCATTTAACAGGTCGTGTTTCAGGCGGTAGAGCTTATCGGAAAGATCGACATAGATACGGGACGGATTGACAAAACGCTTGGTCTCATCCCAGATCGTATCTTTTTCCTTTGTGCAGGCAGCCTGAATATCCATGACTTTCGGGGAGTCATAGACGCATTTGCCATTTTCAAATACCGGAACCAGAAGCTCGCGCAGGGTGTAGGTGCCGCCGGCAATCCTTGTCTTTTTCCACGGTTCATTCGGGTCAAAGAGGTTCATGTCGCATGCCTCGTCAAATGTCTCATCGGCAAGGCAGATGAGGTCGGCACGGATCTTTCCGGTTGCCTTATCGTAAATACGGTAGATGGTCTTGTTGCCCGGATTCGTGATCTTCTCGGAGTTTTCGGAGATCTTGATCTTTGGAACAAAATTGCCGTCTTCCTTTTGGATGGCAGCCATCTTGTAAACGCCGCCGAAGGCCGGATTGTCCTTTGCGGTGATCAGGTTGGTGCCGACACCCCAGGAGGTGATCTCTGCGCCCTGTAACTTTAAGCTCTCGATCAGATATTCGTCGAGATCGTTGGAGGCGGAGATCACGGCATCCGGGAAGCCCGCGTCGTCTAACATTTTGCGGATCTGCTTGGAGAGATAGGCGAGATCGCCGCTGTCAATCCTTACCCCGTAATAGGTGAGTGGAATGCCGGCTTCACGCATCTCCCGAAATACCCGGATCGCGTGCGGAACGCCGGATTTTAAGGTGTCGTAGGTGTCCACGAGCAGGATACATGCCGAAGGATAGAGGTTCGCGTAGGTCTTAAACGCGGTGTATTCATCCGGAAAACTCATGATCCAGCTGTGTGCGTGGGTGCCGAGCACCGGAACGTCAAAAAGCTGTCCGGCGAGAACGTTTGAAGTTCCCTTGCAGCCGCCGATCACAGCAGCTCTTGCGCCGTATGTGCCGGAGTCCGGTCCCTGCGCGCGTCTCAGGCCAAATTCCATGACGCCGTCAGAACCGGCGGCGTAGCAGACACGGGCGGCTTTTGTGGCGATCAGGCTCTGGTGGTTTATGATATTTAAGATCGCGGTCTCGACTAACTGCGCTTCCATGATCGGGGCGATGACCTTTATGAGCGGTTCGCGCGGAAAGATCAGCGTGCCCTCCGGGATCGCGTAGATATCACCGGAAAAACGGAAGTTTTCCAGATAGGAAAGAAAATCCTCATCAAAAATATGAAGCCCCCGCAGATAGGAAATATCTTCCGCGGAGAAATGAAGGTTTTTGATATAGTCGATGACCTGATCCAGGCCGGCGCATATCGCATAGCCCCCGTCACACGGGTTTTTGCGGTAGAAGGCATCAAAAACGGCAACGTCATGGTTGGCGGATTTGAAATAGCCCTGCATCATGGTCATTTCATAGAGATCGGTCAGTAAAGTCAGATTTAATGTACTCATAAATTACTGCACGAGAACGTGCGCTCCTTTCTGATAGAATGGTTCGAATGATTTAAAATCAGTATAAACGTATTATACTTCAAATTATGCGCCCTGCAAATTGTTTTGTAAAAATTAAGAAATTGATAATTGTTTCGGAAACCGTGATTTGTTATAATAAAGGACAAAACAAAAACAGCAATATGCAATATGGAAAAGAAACGAGGAGATTTTGTTATGAGCGAAGAAAAGTTTGAAGAAAACAGTACATCGCAGGATTATGCGGCACCACAGGATTACAGCGCACCAGATATGAGCTACAGCAATGCGGGCAGTCAGGCGGAGACACCGGTTACACCGGTGACGGAAAACGGACCGCAGACAGAGAGCTGGCAGAACCAGGGCGGATGGCAGCAGCCACAGCAGCCGGAGTTCCAGAACCAGGGCAGTTTCCAGAATCAGGGAAATTTCCAGAGCCAGGGAAATTATCAGGGACAGCCGGATTTTACCGGTCAGGGAAGCGCACAGAATTATAACACCGCGCCGGGCGCAGGTTCAAACGGATGGCAGCAGCAGTATACCAATCCACAGGCACAGCAGCAGAAACAGGAGCCGGGCAAGGGATTCGCGATCGCGTCCATGATACTCGGAATCGTATCTCTGGTACTTTTTTGTACCTGCATCAATGTCCCGCTTGCAATCGCAGCGATCATACTTGCAATCGTGCAGTTTGTGAAAAACGGCAAGAACGGCATGGCGATCGCGGGAATGATCACAGGAATCGTATCCATCGTACTGTGCATTGTTTTCTGGGTGCTGATTTCCGTCAATGCGATCGATGAAAGCATTACCAATGGATACAGTTTTCCGGAATACTGGGAAGAAGAGTTCCAGAGCGATTTTGACGATTCTTTCTAAATTCTGATTATTTTCAGTTACAGGAAGAAAAGCCTTGACAAGAAAAAAGTAAGGTTTTATACTTTTAGCGTTAATATGAAAAGGCAATGACGAAGACAGTAGCATATTTTGGAAAGGCAAAGCGAGCCGGGCGGGTGAGAGCCGGTGCGAGTAGAGAATATGTGAAGATCACTTCCAAGCTGCGGGCTGAAGAAAGAAGTAGGTACCGACGGCTGTTCCCACGTTACGGGAACCTTGTATGCGGGAGATTCCCAAGTACAATGTAACAGGTGGTAAACGAATCTATGTCCCTTCGTCCTATTACAGGATGAAGGGGCTTTTTTAAATCATAGGAAATTCCTTCCTATGATTAAAAAAAGCTCCGCGGGGATGCGCAGCTCGCGGAGATGAAGTTTATGTTGAACATACCGCTCGCGCGCGAAAGTGTGCGGTAAGCGCACACTTTATTTTTACAAAGCCAGGAGGAAAGCAAAATGTTGTATAACAAAGTTCAGGCGAACACGAATTTTGTGGAGCAGGAGAAAGAAACAGAAAAATTCTGGAAAGAGCATGACATCTTTAACAAGAGCATGGATTCCAGAAAGGAAGGACCGACTTATACTTTTTATGACGGACCGCCTACCGCAAACGGAAAACCGCATATCGGACATGTACTGACCCGTGTCATCAAGGATATGATCCCGCGTTACCAGACCATGAAGGGCAATTATGTACCGCGTAAGGCAGGATGGGATACCCACGGACTGCCGGTTGAGCTTGAAGTGGAAAAGATGCTCGGGCTGAACGGAAAAGAGCAGATCGAAGAGTACGGTATGGAGCCGTTCATCAAAAAATGTAAAGAATCTGTATGGAAATATAAGGGCATGTGGGAAGATTTCTCCGGAACCGTTGGATTCTGGGCAGATATGGAACACCCGTATGTCACCTATGACAATAACTTTATCGAGTCCGAATGGTGGGCATTAAAAGAGATCTGGAACAAAAAGCTTTTGTACAAGGGCTTTAAGATCGTGCCGTACTGCCCGCGCTGTGGAACCCCGCTTTCCGCGCAGGAAGTGGCACAGGGTTATAAGACCGTAAAGGAACGCTCCGCGATCGCGCGTTTTAAAGTCGTTGGAGAGGATGCTTATTTCCTGGCATGGACGACCACACCGTGGACGCTGCCGAGTAACGTTGCACTCTGTATGAACCCGGATGAGAATTACTGCAAGGTAAAAGCTGCGGACGGCTATACCTATTATATGGCGGAAGCGCTGCTTGACAAGGTACTCGGAAAGCTCGGAAACGAAGAGGAAGGCGTGAAAGCCTACGAAATCCTTGAGACGAAAAAGGGTATCGAATTTGAAAGAAAAGAATACGAACCGCTTTTTGACTGCGCGAAGGACATTATCGAAAAACAGCACAAAAAGGCACATTACATCGTGTGTGATTCTTATGTTACGATGACAGACGGTACCGGAATCGTTCATATCGCACCGGCATTCGGTGAGGATGATGCCAAGGTCGGCAGAAGATATGACCTGCCGTTCGTACAGCTGGTAAACGGCAAGGGTGAGATGACCGAAGAGACTCCGTATGCCGGCGTATTCGTAAAGAAAGCGGATCCGATGGTATTAAAGGATCTCGACGCGAAGGGACTGCTCTTTGAGGCACCGAAGTTCGAGCATGAGTATCCGCACTGCTGGAGATGTGACACCCCGCTGATCTACTACGCGAGAGAATCCTGGTTCATCAAGATGACAGAAGTAAAAGAGGATCTGATCCGCAACAACAATACGGTAAACTGGATCCCGGAATCCATCGGAAAAGGACGTTTCGGTGACTGGCTGGAAAATGTACAGGACTGGGGTATTTCCAGAAACCGTTACTGGGGAACACCGCTTCCGGTATGGGAATGTGAGTGCGGCCATCAGGAATGCATCGGAAGCCGTGCGGAACTTGCCGAGCGGAGTGGAAATCCGGAAGACGCAAAGGTAGAACTGCACCGCCCGTATATCGATGATGTGACTTTCACCTGCCCGGACTGCGGCAAGACCATGCATCGTGTACCGGAAGTCATCGACTGCTGGTTCGATTCCGGAGCAATGCCGTTTGCACAGCATCATTATCCGTTTGAAAATAAAGAAGTGTTTGAGCGTCAGTTCCCGGCAAAATTCATTTCCGAAGCAGTGGATCAGACCAGAGGATGGTTCTATTCCCTGATGGCAGAGTCCACGATCCTGTTTAACAAGGCACCGTATGAAAATGTCATCGTACTCGGTCATGTGCAGGATGAGAACGGACAGAAGATGAGTAAATCCAAAGGAAACGCGGTCGATCCGTTTGACGCGTTAGAGAAACACGGCGCAGACGCGATCCGCTGGTATTTCTACATTAACAGCGCACCATGGCTGCCGAACCGTTTCCATGACAAGGCAGTGACAGAAGGACAGCGTAAGTTCCTCGGAACACTCTGGAACACGTATGCGTTCTTTATCCTGTATGCGAATATCGACAACTTCGACGCGACAAAATATAAGCTTGAATATGACAAACTTTCCGTTATGGATAAATGGCTCTTATCCAAATTGAATTCCGTTGTGACAGAGGTGGATAAGGATCTCGGAAGCTACAAGATTCCGGAAGCCGCAAGAGCACTGGATGAATTTGTGGATGACATGAGTAACTGGTATGTCAGAAGAAGCAGAGAACGTTTCTGGGCAAAGGGCATGGAGCAGGATAAGATCAACGCGTACATGACACTTTACACGGCACTCGTTACGATCTGCAAGGCGTCAGCGCCGATGATCCCGTTCATGACAGAGGAGATTTATCAGAATCTGGTCAAGAGCATTGACAAGAACGCACCGGAAAGTATCCATCTGTGCGATTTCCCGGTTGCAAATCCGGCTTACAGCGACGCGGAACTGGAAAAGAACATGGACGAGGTATTAAAGATCGTCGTTATGGGACGCGCGTGCAGAAACGCGGCAAACATCAAAAACCGTCAGCCGATCGGAACCATGTATGTGAAAGCACCGTTTGAACTGCCGGAATTTTTCACAGAGATCATCGCGGATGAATTAAATGTAAAGAACGTGACATTTACGGATGATGTGTCAGGCTACACGACTTATACCTTCAAGCCGCAGCTGCGTACCGTGGGACCGAAGTACGGAAAATACTTGGGACAGATCCAGAAAGCGCTTGCGAATGTGGATGGAAACAAGGCAATGGCTGACGTAAGAAGCGGAGCCGGCCTGAAACTTCCGGAAGTCGGAGCGGACGTGGTACTTTATGAAGAAGATCTTCTGATCACCATGACACAGATGGAAGGTTATGTCACAGAGGGTGACAACGAAGTTACCGTTGTACTGGATACGAACCTCACACCGGAACTCTTAGAGGAAGGCTTTGAACGCGAACTTATCAGCAAGATCCAGACCATGCGTAAGGAAGCCGGATTCGAGGTTATGGATAAGATCGCCGTGTCCTATCAGGCAGACGATAAGATCCGGCAGATTTTTGAAAAATACGGGGATGAGATCGGAAAAGAAGTACTTGCCGAGAAAGTGACCGCAGGTGCGCTCACCGGTTATGAGAAAGAATGGAACATCAATGGCGAAAAGGTCGTACTCGCAGTAGAGAAACTGTAAAAATTGCGAAAGCGTGACTTTGCGCGGGAAATGTTGCTTGACGCGCAGAACATGAAAGTATATCATAAAATTATGTGATTACAAAAAACGGCATGGAGGGGTATTATTTATGAAAAATATCGTTTTCAACAAGGATGCCTTCAAGAAAAGCGTCAGCGACAATGTCAAGAATCTGTACCGTAAGACGCTGACTGAAGCTTCCAGACAGGAGATCTTTCAGGCAGTGTCCTATACGGTCAAGGATGTCATTATTGATCAGTGGATCGCGACACAGCATGTGCTTGACCGCGATGATCCAAAGATCCTTTATTACATGTCCATGGAATTTCTGATGGGGCGTGCGCTTGGAAATAACCTGATCAATCTGACCTGCTACAATGAAGTAAAAGAAGCACTCGCGGAAATGGGTGTGGACTTAAATCTGATCGAGGACGAGGAGCCGGATCCGGCACTTGGAAACGGCGGACTCGGACGACTTGCGGCGTGCTTTATGGAGTCGCTCGCAACACTCGGATACCCGGCTTACGGCTGCGGCATCCGCTATCACTATGGTATGTTCCGCCAGAAGATCAAGGACGGCTTTCAGATCGAAGAGCCGGATGACTGGTTAAAGAACGGCTATCCGTTTGAATTAAAGAGACCGGAGCATTCCTATGAAGTAAAATTCGGCGGCTATGTCAGCGCCAGGACGGATGAGACCGGAAGAACACGTTTCGTCCATGAAAATTACCAGTCTGTCATGGCGATCCCATACGATATGCCGATCATCGGATACAATAATAATGTCGTAAATACACTGATGATCTGGGATGCGGAGCCAAAACAGTCCTTTGAGCTCGACGCGTTTGACAAGGGTGATTACAAAAAAGCGGTAGAACAGCAGAATCTCGCCAGAAATCTGGTTGAAGTGCTCTACCCGAATGACAATCATATCGCAGGTAAGGAGCTTCGCTTAAAACAGCAGTATTTCTTTGTTTCCGCCAGCCTTCAGCGCGCGGTTGACCGCTTTAAAAAGAACCATGCGGACATCAGCATGCTTCCGGAAAAAGTGGCGATCCAGATGAACGACACACATCCGACCGTTGCGGTAGCGGAACTGATGCGTATCCTTTTGGATGACGAGGGACTTTCCTGGGATGAAGCATGGAGCATCACGACCAAAACCTGTGCCTACACCAACCATACGATCATGGCGGAAGCACTGGAAAAATGGCCGATCGAGATCTTTTCACGTCTTCTGCCGCGTATCTATCAGATCGTGGAGGAGATCAACCGCCGGTTTATCTTAAAGATCCAAGAAGAATTTCCAAACGACGGTGACAAGATCCGCAAGATGGCGATCATTTATGACGGACAGGTGAAGATGGCACACCTCGCGATCGCTGCAAGCTATTCGGTCAACGGTGTTGCGAGACTTCATACCGAGATCTTAAAGAAACGGGAATTAAATGATTTTTATCAGATGTTCCCGCAGAAATTCAACAATAAAACAAACGGTATCACGCAGAGACGTTTCCTGATGCACGGAAATCCGCTGCTCGCTTCCTGGGTGACGGAGCATATCGGCGCGGACTGGATCACGAATCTTTCTTATATGTCAAAGCTTGCGATCTATGCGGATGATGAGAAGATGCAGCAGGAGTTTATGAACATCAAGTATCAGAACAAACTGCGTCTGGCAAAATACATCCAGCAGCACAATGGCGTGGAAGTAGATCCGCGTTCCATCTTTGATGTACAGGTAAAACGTCTGCATGAGTATAAGAGACAGCTGTTAAACATCCTGCATGTGATGTATCTCTACAACGAGTTAAAAGAGCATCCGGACATGGAATTCATTCCGCGTACGTTTATTTTTGGCGCAAAGGCGGCAGCCGGATACCGGAACGCGAAGCTCACGATCAAGCTGATCAATTCGGTAGCGGATGTGATCAACAATGACAAATCCATCGATGGCAAGATCAAGGTCGTATTTATCGAGGATTACAAGGTATCGAATGCCGAGCTGATCTTTGCGGCGGCGGATGTCAGTGAGCAGATCTCAACAGCCAGCAAAGAGGCGTCCGGAACCGGTAACATGAAATTTATGTTGAACGGCGCGCTGACACTCGGTACGATGGATGGCGCGAATGTCGAGATCGCTGAGGAAGTGGGAAAAGACAACATCTTTATCTTTGGTATGAGCGCGGATGAAGTCATTGAGCATGAAAAGAAACGTGATTATGATCCGATGCAGATCTTCAATCAGGATCAGGATGTGCGCAAGGTACTGATGCAGCTTATCAACGGTATGTACTCACCGAACGATCCGGAGCTGTTCCGTGATCTTTACAATTCACTGCTCAACACGCAGTGTACCCAGTATGCGGATACCTACTTTATCCTGGCAGATTTCCGCTCTTATGTGGAAGCACAGAAGCGCGTGATGGAAGCATATAAAGATGAGAAGAACTGGGCGAAGAGCGCGATCTTAAATGTGGCGCATTCCGGAAAATTCTCTTCTGACCGTACGATCCAGGAATATGTGGATGATATCTGGCATCTGAACAGAATCAAAGTCGATCTGGACATCGATGAATAGACAATAAAAGAAACAGGCATAGCAGGCGGAGTTATTATCACGCCTGCTATGCCTGTCTTTTGTAATAGCGACGAGGAAAATGGAAGGTACTATTTCAGATCTGCATCTGCTGCCTGAGCGGCTTTTTGTTCCGCGTCCGCAGTTGTGTCCTCGCCGTTTTTCCACTTGTCGAATTTTTCGACAACGGCATCATAGGTCTGCTTGGAGATATCCGGAAGATCCTTGCCCCAGGTCTTGGTCGCTTCTTTAAAGCCCTTCTTGAAAGCGTCTAAGAGCAGATCCGCTTTGGAAGAATCATTGCCGGAAAGTGCCTTTGCAAAATCAAGGATACGGTCAGAGGTCTGTTTGACACCCCAGTAGCCGTCCTCAGAGATCTCTTCCTGCGCTTTTTTCTTTGCGGCTTCATCGATGGTAAAATCTCCGCTTGCGAGGAAACTCCAGATGTCATCGGCTTTACCGATCGCGGTTCCCTGCTTGGTCATCATCTGGCTTACAATGTCTTTTAACTGGTTGATGCGGTTCTCGGAATCCTGTTTTAATTTCTGGATCAGAGCGGCATTGTTCGTCTTGTAGTCCGTGCCTGTTGTAGTGGAAGAACTTTTATCGTAGATCACGCCCTCAGCAGAGGAAGCATCCGTTTTTGCGGTATTGGTCTTTGCGGCTGCAGCAGAAGCAGTGTCCGTAACCTTTGAAAGATAATCTGTGTTTTGTAATTTGTTAAGTCCATTTACATCCATATATAACCCTCCTTGGCATGGTAAACTATTGGTATTCTACTATTTATATCGGCTGTTTGATAAAAATCATTGATAGGAAAGATTGACTTTTTCCGGGAAAATGTTAGTATAATGTATACAAAGTACAGGAGAAGAACAATGAGTGAATTAAAACTGAGGGCGATGGCAAAAATCAATCTGGGGCTGGATGTGACAGGCGTGAGAGAGGACGGCTATCATGAGGTGAAGATGATCATGCAGAGCATTTATCTGTATGACCGTATTTTTTTGAAAATAACGAAGAAACCGGAGATTGCGGTCTCAACGAATCTGTCTTATCTTCCGGCGAATGAAAATAATCTTGCCTATAAGGCGGCGAAACTTCTGATCGATGAATTTGAGATCCGGTCCGGGGTAAAGATCGAGATCCAGAAATACATTCCGGTAGCGGCAGGCATGGCGGGCGGAAGTACAGATGCGGCGGCAGTTCTTTTTGGAATGAATAAGCTCTTAAAGCTCGGGCTCTCCAAAGAAGAACTCATGGCGCGCGGGGTAAAACTCGGCGCGGATGTGCCGTACTGCATTATGCGTGGGACTGCGCTTGCGGAGGGAATCGGCGAAAAGCTGACGGCACTGCCGGCGATGCCGCCCTGTACGATACTGATCGCGAAGCCGCCGGTTGCGGTATCTACAAAATTTGTCTATGACAACCTGATTCTGGATGAACAAACCGTGCATCCGGGGATCGACGGACTGATCGGGGATTTAAAAAAGCGGGATCTTGCCGCGCTTGCCGGGCATATGGGAAATCTGCTTGAGACCGTGACGATAAAGGAGTATCCGGTGATCGATACGATCAAGCAGACGATGCAAAAAAACGGCGCGCTCGGCGCGATGATGAGTGGAAGCGGCCCTACCGTGTTCGGCATCTTTTCCGATAAAGACGCTGCGGAGGCGGCAGAGCGGGAAATCAGGAGTAAACAGCTTGCGAAGCAGACTTATATTACAAGACCATATAATTTATAAAAAAGGGAGAAGGAACGGAGGAAAAACATATGATGGATGATCTGGAGCTGAATATGAATGCGTATCTTCCGCTGCGGGATGTGGTATTTAGTACATTGCGGGAGGCAATCTTAAAAGGAGAATTAAAGCCGGGGGAACGGCTGATGGAGTTACAGCTTGCGGAAAAGATGGGCGTGAGCCGTACACCGATCCGTGAGGCGATCCGGATGCTGGAACAGGAAGGACTTGCCGTGACGATACCGCGCCGGGGGGCACAGGTCGCAGGCATGACAGAAAAGGACATGGAGGATGCCTTGGAGATTCGCGCGGCACTCGATGAACTGGCAGTCCAGCTTGCGTGTGACGCGATCACGGAGGATCAGTTAAAACAGTTAAAACAGGCAATGAAAAACTTCGAGGAATCCACAAGAAGCGGCGATGTCAAAAGAATTGCCGAGGCGGATGTGGAATTTCATGACGCGATCTACACGGCGACCGGCAATGAGAAGCTGGTGAGCATGTTAAACAATCTGCGTGAGCAGGTTTACCGCTACCGTGTGGAGTATTTAAAAGATGAAAAGAGTTACCCGTCACTGATCGAGGAGCACGAGGAGCTTTATGCCGGGATCGAGAAGCATGACAAAGAGCATGTTTCCCAGGTGATGAAGCGTCATGTGGAGAATCAGGCGGAGGCTGTAAAAAATATTATAAGAAAGCAGAAGATCTAGTATAAAACATAAAAAAATGTACATCATAAAAGGAGACAGGCAGATGCCTGGCTCCTTTTTTATGATGTGAAAGAAAGCGGGGAGATACGGATGCCACAGGCAGGAGCGATTACCGGAAATATTAAGACGGATAAGAAAAAATTTGAGGAGATCTTTTCGGACTGCGCGGATATCAAGATGCGTCAGATGTTTTTGGGAGAAGAAAAGAATATTGAGTGCCTGGTTGCCTACATAGAGGTGGCGGTGGCAAATGTCCTGTTTGAAAAGTCAGCGCTTGGGAAAATGCTCAACGCATTCAGCGGCATGCAGACAGAAAAAATGTATGAGTGTCTGGAAAAAAACGGACTCGGGCTGTCCGATGTGACGGTGTTTGATACTTATGAGGAGGCGGCGGACGGACTTTTGACCGGAGACGCGGTACTCTTTGTGGATGGCTACCCTCATGCGTTAAAGGTCTCGGATAAAGGGTATCCCGGCATGGGTGTTACGGAGGCGGAATCCGAAAAAGTCATCCGCGGTTCCAATGAGGGATTTTCGGATTCGGTCAAGATCAATACCGCGCTGGTGCGGAAACGGGTGCGTTCCCCGCGTGTGAAAGTATGGGAGAAAAAAGCCGGGGTACGGTCAAAGACCAACGTGGATCTTGTTTATATAGAGGATCTGATCTACCCGGACTTGCTGGAAACGATCAAAAAACGGCTGGATACGTTCGAGATCGACGGTGTACTGGACAGCGGCGTGATCGAACAGCTGATGGAGGAGAAATGGTATTCCCCGTTTCCGCAGTTTCAGACGACGGAACGCCCGGACCGCGCGGCAATGGCGATTTTGGAGGGCAGAATCGTACTGCTTTGTGACAATTCCCCGGTCGCGCTCATCCTGCCGACCGATTACAACTCGTTTATACAGACGAGTGATGATTATTACAACCGGTTTGAGATCGCTTCGCTCGGGCGTTTTCTGCGCTACATTGCGTCCTTTTTCGCGATGACACTGCCGGGGTTATATCTGGCGGTCATGGATTTCCACACGCAGATCTTGCCGACGCCCCTGTTATTATCGTTTGCGGCGGCAAGGCAGGGGGTTCCGTTTCCATCGATCGTGGAAGTGCTCTTGATGGAGCTGTCGTTTGAACTCCTGCGGGAAGCCGGCGTGCGCCTCCCCGGAGCGATGGGAAATACGATCGGTATCGTCGGCGGACTGATCATCGGGCAGGCGGCGGTCGAGGCAAATCTGGTCAGTCCGATCGTTGTGATCGTGGTGGCATTTACCGCGCTTTGTTCCTTTGCGATCCCGAATGAGGAATTTGCCACGGCGTTCCGGATCTTAAAGTTTTTCTTTATCTTCCTCTGCGCCTGGCTTGGATTTTTCGGCTTTTTGCTCTGCATACTGACCGTGCTCATCCATCTGGCGCACTTAAAGAGCTTCGGAATCCCGTATCTGATGCCGGTGGTCGGTGCCGATCTGACCGGGTATCACGATGAGCGGGACTCCATGCTGCGGCTGCCGCTCATTTATCTGAACCGCAGACCGATCTTTGCTCATGTGAAAGAGCGCATCAAATTAAAACGAAAGGGATAGTTATGTTTTCGGAAAATGGAAGAATTTCAAAGCGTCAGATCAGACGCCTGTTGATCTATGATCTGTTCGGGATCAACACACTTCTGCTGCCGGTGCTTCTGGCAAAGTATGTGGGAAAGGATGGAATATTCAGTATTTTCGGAGCCTGGGTGCTTCTGCTGTGCTACCTCGTTTTTCTGGAGAAACTGCACCGGCGCATGCCGTGCGGTTACATGGAATATTTAAAGCGCAGCTGTGGCACGTTCCTTTCCTGGGTGTTTGCTTTTTTGTATTTTGTATACTGCATACTGCTCGGCGCCTATGCACTGTATACAGAAACTTCACTGATCCAAAAGTGCCTGCTAAGAGAGGAATCGTTCTGGCTGATCGCGTTTTTCCTGTGCCTGGTCGGAGCGTACGGGATCTATCAGGGAATGGAAGGAAGAGCCAGGGTATATGAGCTGCTGTTCTGGTTTTTGATGGTGCCGCTTTTTCTGATGCTGTTTCTCGCGATGTTTCAGTGGAATACGGATTACTGGACACCGGTCTTTGTGGCAGGTGCGCTTCCGGTGGTGGAGGGGATCTATCTGGTCGTGATCTTTTCCGGTGTGATCTTTTTGCTGCCCTTTTTGGTGGGATATGCCACGAAGAAGGCACAGATTGTGGTGGCGGCAAGACAGGCGGCTGCGTTTCATTTTACGATCAATGTGGCAATGTTTTTGATCCTGCTTGGGATATTTCAGGAAAAAGCGCTTGGCAGACAGCGCTTTCCGGTTGTCACGCTTATGAGTATGGTAGATCTGCCGGGCGGCTTCTTGAAGCGGCAGGACGCGTTTATGGTCGCGATCTGGTTTTTTACGCTGTTCGCGTTTCTTTGCACCGGGCTTTTCTATGCGCAGACAGCGCTGACCCAGATCTTTCATACCGGAAAAAAATTTCTTGTCCTGCTTGGCGTGACGGCGGCGGTCTACGGGATTTCCGGCATGTTCTACCGGACCGCGTGGGCGGAGGGCTTATATTTTAAATTCCTCTGGTATGTGGGAACGCCGGCGGTCATTTTGATCCCGGTCATAGCATATCTGTCTGCGGAAAGAAGGCGGAGTGCATGAAAAAGATAAAAAGATATCTGTGTATCGCGTTTCTCCTTTCTGCGGCGCTTCCGCTTGCTGGGTGCAACACGCGGGAATTGGAGGATCGCAGCTTCCCGCTTGCCATCGGGATCGATGAGACGGGCAGCGGATGCAGCGTTGCGTTCTATTTTCCGCAGCTCTCGGAGATCGCGGATGAAAAAGCAAAAAGTGACGAGGGGGAATCGTTTCGTGTGGTGGCGGACTCGTATTACGAGGCGTGGCAGACCTATGAGGCAGACAGTGAAAATTCCCTCGACTACAATCATTTAAAGGTGCTCGTGTTCGGAATGGATTTCCTGGAAAATGAAAACGCACTGGAGCAGTTTTTAGAATTTGCGGTCAGCCAGGAAAACTTCGCGCGGAATACGCTGGTATTTGTGGCAAGCCCGGATGCCTCGGACATTCTTTCACTGAACGGTGGGTTAAATGAACCGGTCGGAACTTTTTTAGAGGATATGGTGACCGGATCGACCGTATACAAAACGCACGCGATGCCAACGCTCGGAGATCTCTATAACGAATACTATAACCGCAATTCCGTGCTGTTTTTGCCGGTGCTCAGTGAAAATGGCGGGATACCGGCGATCTCGGAATTTTATGTGTCCCGGGATTTTAAACCGGTCGGAACGTTAGATATGCAGGATGCGCTGGTGGGACTTTTGGCGGAAAACAAACTGCGCAGTTTTTCCGTCAAACTTTCCGGCGGGGAGATCATAAAACTGGACGCACCGGACTGCAGTTATGAGATCACAACGTATCGTGGAAAACCACAGCTTATTCTGACCGTAAAAAGTGAGGCGGCTTTGATGAACGGAATGTGCGCAGACAGTGAGAAAAGAGAGGAACTGGAAGCGCAGACAAACCGGAAACTGACGGAGGTACTAAAAGAGACGCTTTGCGCGGCGCAGGATGAAAAGGGTGTGGATCTGGCCGACAGCTTCCGCAAGCTCGGCGGATCGGACCGGTCGCTCTATGACAGGTATGCCGGGGATAAGACACATTATGACGCGGTTATTAACTATGAGGTAAAGTCAGAGGTCACACTTGTGGACACAAAATAAAGAACCGGTGAATGAAACGAAAAAAAACGGCAATAATGAAAAAAGAAGGCGGGCGGGAGCGATCCCGTGACCGCCGGAAAATAAAAATGCCGGAGGATGGGAAAATGGATCAGACAAAAAAAGTGCTGTGCCGTGTGCTCATGGCAAGCCTGCTTGTGGCAGCGTATTTTGGAAAAACCTGCTATATACATAGAAGTTATCAGGAGGATATCGCAAAACGGGTATTGCGGTTCCATGTGCTGGCAAACAGCGACAGCGAAGAGGATCAGGCTCTGAAATTAAAAGTGAGGGATGCGGTGGGAAGCTATATGGCGCCGAAGATGAAAGAGGCGTCGGATGTGGAAGACTGCGAACGGATCGTAGAAGAAAACATGCAAAAGATCACAGCGGCCGCAGAGGAAGTGATCCGTGAGGAGGGCTATGATTATACCGTGACGGCACAGCTCGGGGATGCAAAATTTCCGGTCAAGACCTATGGCGCGTATACCTTTCCCGCGGGAACCTATGAGGCGTTGAATCTGGTGATCGGAGCGGGAGAGGGGCATAACTGGTGGTGTGTGATGTATCCGAACATGTGCTTTTCCGGGGAAGAATATGAAGTCGTTGACAGGGAGGCGAAGGAGGCGCTCGAGCAGGCGCTCACACCGGAAGAATATGCCTCTTTGATGGAAAACAAAAACTATGAGGTATCGTTTAAATATCTGACATTTTTAAATAAGGATCGTTAAATTCTTTACAATAAAATTATAATAAAAACGAACCCCTCATATCTTGCAAAGACCGTAAAATGTAATATAATGAAGAAAAAGCGAGAAAAAGGGGATGCGGTATGATCGATTTTTTGCGGGAAGAACAGGTAAAACCGGAAATCATAGAGGGAATCCTGAAATTTCGGGAAGAACATTCGGTGACGGACGAGATGTGCGCGCGGATACCGAAACCAAAATATCTGTATTACGGAAAAGAGATATGGGAGGAGGCAGCAGTCGCGTTACTCTGCGGAAAGAATCTGCTGCTCACGGGACCGAAGGCGACCGGAAAAAATGTGCTTGCGGAAAATCTCGCGGCGGTATTCGCAAGACCGTTATTTGATATTTCTTTTCATATCAATACGGATGCGGCGTCCCTGATCGGAACCGATACGTTTCAAAACGGTGAGGTGGCATTCCGCGAGGGACCGGTCTACCGCTGCGCGGCGGAGGGCGGCTTTGGTGTGCTTGACGAGATCAATATGGCGAAGAACGAGGCACTTGCGGTTCTGCACGGGATCCTGGATTTTAGACATGTCATTGATGTGCCTGGGTATGACAGGATCGCGCTCTCCGGGGCGACCCGCTTTATCGCGACAATGAACTACGGATACGCGGGAACCAGAGAGCTGAACGAGGCGCTTGCATCCCGTTTTGTCGTCATCGCGATGCCACAGATCTCCGATGCCTATCTGAACCGGCTGTTAAGCAGTCAGTTCCCGAAACTGAAGGAAAAATACGCCGGCCAGTTTACCGAACTTTTCTTTGATATCCAGAAAAAATGTGAGAGCGGTGAAATTTCCACCAAGGCGCTGGATCTGCGTGGATTGCTGGATGCGGTGACACTGATGGAACATGGGCTTGAGGCAAACTGCGCACTTGCGATGGGCATTGTCAACAAATCCTTTGATCCGGTGGAACAGGAACTGATCCGGGATGTGATCCGGGAACGGATCCCGAAAAAACTGGAAAGAGAGAAGATGTTTTCAAACTGAGTATGGACGGGGAAAAAGAGAATTTAAGGGCAAAAAACATCATATGGACAGCGGCGGGCGATTACACATTCCGGCCGCAGTTTCTGGCGGAGAATGGAAACGAGACACTGGATCTGTATTTAAATATGGTGATCGGGCTCGTACATAAATGGTATGACACGGACAAGGTGGCGGCATATTTTGATTCACTCGGCGGAACAGAGCATCAGGGCGCGTGTGATGCTCTCTCGTGGGTCGCGCTGGAGAACGCGGTGTATGAGCGGGAGATTAAGGAGCGGCCGGTTCTTTCGGATCTGCGGGAGGAGTACGCGGAGGAGATCTTAAGCCGCACCGCGATGCTGGTAAAGACCCTGCCGGAGGAGCGCATCAATGAGGCAAAGTGCAGACGGATCTTGGGCAAAAGGGAAGTGCTTTCCCCGGATGAGGAAAAGCTGCTGCGTGATCTGCTTGCGGCGGCGGACGCGGATACCGATACGCTGCTCTTTCGGATCAATAAGGCGCTTTGCGCGTATTACCATATGGACGTACAGAAGAAAAGAGGAGACGGGAGAATTTACTTAAAACATAAATTGCCCGTCTTTTTCCGCCCGCGTCAGAAGGTGCAGGCAGTACAGCGCCTGGATCCGGTCGACGAGAGCGGGGGAAAAAAGGAAACCCGGCCGGAAAAGGCGTCACAGAAACTGCGGGAACTGGCAGCGGGACTGACTGGAGAGAATGAGGAGAAGTTAAAAGAAAAGATCCTTGATTACTTCGGGGAGCCGCTTTTTGATGAGCGGACGGGAAAGAAGTTAGAACAGAAGATCTGTGTCGGAAACCACGCGGAATGCCATATCTGCTTCTGCGGTGGAAAAGGCGCGTATACCAGGTTAAAACAGCATGTGGATCCGGTGGAATACGAGCGGATGCGCGGGCAGAAAGAAAAAAATACCGCGTATTATCATGCCCGTGAAAGAAAATTCCGTACCGAGATACACCGGCTGCGGGATCAGATCTTCCGTGTGCTTCTGATGGAGCAGGAGGCAGACAGCATCCCGGCTGCGCAGGGAACCTTAAACGCGTCGAAAGTGTGGCGGGCGGTGCAGTTAAACGAGCGCATGGTTTTTGAGCGGAAAGACCAGAAAGAGCCCGGGGATTTCCTCGTCACGCTGCTGCTTGACGGATCTTCCTCACAGCTGGAGCGGCAGGAGCAGATCGCGGCGGAGGCATATATGATTGCGGAAAGTCTGAGACTGTGTTATATTCCTACACAGGTTTATTCATTTTGCAGCATTTCGGGGTATACGGTCTGCCAGCGCTTAAAGGGCGTGGAGACGGGCAGTGACGGAGTATTCCAGTATACCGCGATCGGATTTAACCGGGACGGACTGGCGATCCGGGCCGTCGGAACCCAGATGCCGGAGCACAGCTACAAAAACCGGCTTCTTATCGTGCTGACCGACGCAAGCCCGAACGGAGGAAAACTGCCGGGGAAAAAAGCGTATGCAGGCGGGGACGGGCTTACGGATACCGCGGCGGAGGTACGCGCGCTGAAAAAACAGGGGATCCATGTCATCGGACTTTTTTTCGGACAGGACGAGAACGTAAAAGCGGCAAAGGATATTTACGGAAGCAGTGTCGCGCGGATCACGGATATCGGACGGCTGGCGGATACGATCGGTTCTTTGGTGCAAAATGAGATACAGAGTATTTTCAGATAAGGAGATAAGCAAAAAAATGACGAAAGACGTGTTGCTTCGTATTCAGGGACTGCAGTTTCTGCAGGAAGAAAATGAAAATCCGGAACCGGTCGAGATGATCACTTCCGGGGATTATTATAAACGGAACGGAAAACACTATGTGCTCTATGATGAGGTGATGGAAGGATTTGACGGTGTCACCAAAAATATCGTGAAGATACAGGATGGCTGCCTGGATGTCATGAAAAAAGGCGCGGCGAATGTCCACATGGTATTCGAGAAGAACAAAAAGAACATCACTTATTACAATACTCCGTTTGGAAGCCTTATGATCGGCATTGACGCGAAAGACATAAAGATCGAGGAAAAGGATGAGAGCATACAGGTGAACGTGGCATATGGTCTGGAAGTAAACTGCGAGCATATGGCAGACTGCAACATCAGTATGAATATTCAGGCGAGACAGGGAGCTGATTTCCGAATCCAATAGGAATTGTCTGAATCTTTTCGAAATATTTACAAATATACTGACTTTTGCGTTGACAACATACCCAAAGTAACTATAATGAGATTATAGGCAGTTTTTTTACAGAAGATAAGGAGTAATCATGGATATGGGATTGGCAGCAGCATGGCTTGCGCTTCATATATTTGGAGTTTTTGTCGCATTGGCATTATTGGTGATCGTCTGCAGAAAAGAGGATACAAACTATAAATGTGAGCTTGTACTGGCGTTTTCCTGCTGCCTGGTCACACTGGTCGCGAAAAGCTTTTATATCATGGGCGGCGATGAGGAAACACTGCTGGCACTGGGAAAGCTGGAATATCTGGGCAAATGTTTCGCAAACTATTGTGCCCTGATGTTTTTACTGCGCTGGAAAACCGGAAAGGTTTCCCAGTGGTTTATCACAGGACTTCTTTCATTAAATATCGCGTTTTATATGCTGATCGCAACGGTGGATCACCATCATTTCTATTACAGAAGTTACTGGCTGGAGCCATCCGGGGTAAATCTGGGCGGGTATACTCTGGAGATCGAGGCAGCTCCGATGTACTATGTCTTTATGGCATTTCTGCTGCTTGAGATCTTTGGCTCCATAGTCACGATCATTTCTTCTTTTCGGGCGAAAAAACATATTCCGGACAAGGTGAGGCTGCATCTGATGCTGCTCGCTTCGGTGCTCTCCCCGATGATCCTTCTTTCACTGCGGCTTCTCGGCATCTTAAAAGGTGACGATCCGACACCGCTCGGTCTGCTGTTATCCTGTATATTTATGACGGTGGCTGTTGTGAAATACGGTCTGTTCGATCCGGTAAAAAATGCCAAAAACCACATCATTGAACAGAACCATCTGATGAAAGAGCTTGTGAATCTGGCAGAGGTGGCGAATCAGGCGAAGACAGCGTTTGTATCCAATATGTCCCACGAGATCCGTACACCGATGAATTCGATCGTTGGCATTACGGAGATCTTACTTCGGACGCCGCATGAAAAGCGGGAGCAGGAATATCTTCTGAACATCCAGAGCTCAGGTCGGGCACTGCTTACGATCATCAATGACGTACTGGATTTCTCCAAGATGGAATCCGGGAAGATGCAGCTGTTTGAAGAACCTTACGATACGCTTTCTCTGTTCCACGATATGAAAATGACCTTTGAAAACCGCATCGGTGCAGCAGAGACTGGACGATAAGATCTTACTGTACTGTGAAGTGGAGGACTCCGGGATCGGCATCCGAAATGTCATGGAATTAAAACCGGAAGGCTACCTCTTAAAGAGTATGGAGCCGAAGAAACTGCATGCCGCGATCGATGATTTCTTTGCGAAGAGGGCATAGAAGAACGGTTAAAGAAAAACAGATAAAAAATGGAGTGTGAAAAAACAGACCCACGTTTTTTCACACTCCATTTTCGTATGTTATTATTTCGATTTTTTGTTTACTTTTTCTTCCGCAGCGGCTTTGGCTCTTGCCCAGATGCCCTTTTTCTTAGGAGCGGCAGGCTCGATCGAACCGTGAACCCCACGGACGCCTGTGATATAAAGACCACTGACCGTTGCCTTTACCTCTTTTTTTACCGGAATGCGTTCATAAATGGAGGCATCGCTGATGAAGGTCATAACCTTGGGACCAACCTTTGCCTTTACGATCGGCATCTTGGTGCGGCGCATCAGTTTCGGTGTCTGTTCTACGACAGCAGCCGGAAGACCGGCATCTTTCAAACGAAGTTTCTTTTTGTCTATGATGAGCATCGTAACAGACTGTGCTGCTGCTGCGATCTGTTCATCCTGTTCTGCTTTCTTTTTTTCTGCTTTCTTTCCCAAAAAATAAAGTACGATCACCGCAACGATCAAAACGATGGCAATGATCAGTAATACCAATGTAACCGTAGGCATTTTAAAAATCCTCCCTTTTTTCAAATACGACAAATATTGTAACATTGATTTTTAGAAAAATCAATTAAAACCTTTTATTTTGGGCAGTTTTATGGTATCGTAGATAATTGTGATACAGGTGTATATAAGGGGACCTGAATCGAGATTGATGGACAAGGAAAGGTAAAGATTTATGAAGAAAAAAGCAGTGGCCCTTCTTTTATGTGTCAGCATGATGATGACCTTAAACGCATGTGGCAAAACGAACAAAGATAATACACAGGGAACCGAGACAGTGGCAGAGACCGAGACGGAAGTAATTCCGTCAAGCGCGGATATCACATATGACGCGGGCGATTATGTGTCACTCGGTGACTATATGAATATGGAAGTCACACTGGATAAAGATTATCAGGTGACCGATGACATGGTGAAAAATTATGTCAATAATAACGTGATCGCAAATTATCCATACTATGTGGAGTCCGACAAGACCGTTGTGGAAAATGGAGATGTCGCAAACATCGACTACGAGGGACTGCTTGACGGGGAAGCGTTTGACGGCGGCACCGCACAGGATTATGATCTTGAGATCGGTTCCGGTTCTTTTATTGACGGATTTGAAGACGGACTGATCGGCGCGGAAGTCGGAAAAGAGACAGACCTGAATCTGACGTTCCCGGAAGATTATGGAAATTCCGACCTGGCGGGAAAAGAAGTCGTATTTAAGGTAACGGTAAACGCGATCAAGGAAAAACAGGATATCACATACGATACGCTGACGGATGAGTATGTCACCTATCTTTCGGATAAGCTCGGCGCGTCCTATGAGACCGTAAACGATCTGACTTCCGACATCCGCACATATCTGGAAGAGCAGGCAAACAGCAGCAGAACACAGGCGATCCGCTCCGCAGTGATCGCAAAACTCCCGGAAGTATGCACGGTAAACGCACTGCCGGATGGTCTGCTTGACGCGAGAATGCAGGAATACTTAAAGAAATTCGAGGATACTTACTGCAAGGATACTACGCTTGAAGATTATCTCTCCAGCACATACAACACCACCGTGGATGATTTCAAGACACAGGTGCAGTCCGAGATCGAGACAGAGTTGGATACCCAGCTGATCTTAGAGGCGATCGCCGCAGTGGAAAACATAGAATTTGACGAGGACGGATTTAACAGTTATGTATCCAGCCTGTTAAGCAGCTATGGCTATGACAGCGAGGATGCGCTGTATGAAAACTATGCACAGACAGCGGAAGACGGAAAAGCTTATTTACAGACGATCTATTTATGCAACAAGGCACTGGACCGTGTGATCGAAAACACAAACGTAACTTACAATGCGGCGGAAGAGAGTACCGAAGAGGCAGCTGCGGCTGAGGACATCACCGAGACGGAAGCAGCAACGGAAGAATAGAATTGCAGTTGGAGGAAGAAAAATGGAACTGACAAATATCAGAGATTTATTTCGTAATAAAGAAGCGTATGAGAATAAGAAGATCACAGTAGGAGGATGGGTCAGAAGCATCCGTAATTCCAAAGCGTTTGGATTTATCGTGGTAAATGACGGAACATTTTTTGAACCGTTACAGGTTGTCTTCTCCGAGACACTCTCCAATTTTGAGGAAGTACAGAAGCTGAACGTAGGTGCGGCGGTCATCGTTACCGGAACACTTGCGCCGACACCGGAGGCAAAACAGCCGTTTGAGATCCAGGCGGAGAAAGTCATGATCGAAGGCGCTTCCGCGCCGGATTATCCGCTTCAGAAAAAGCGTCACACATTTGAGTATCTGCGCACGATCTCCCATTTAAGACCGCGTACCAATACGTTTGAGGCAGTATTCCGCGTGCGTTCCATGATCGCATATGCGATCCACAAATTTTTCCAGGAGCGCGATTTCGTCTATGTACACACTCCGCTGATCACCGGAAGTGACTGCGAAGGCGCGGGCGAGATGTTCCAGGTTACGACCATGGACTTAAAGGATGTGCCGAAGAATGCGGACGGCAGTGTGGATTACTCCAAAGACTTTTTCGGAAAGCCGACCAACCTTACCGTGAGCGGACAGTTAAACGGTGAAACCTATGCGATGGCATTTAAAAATATCTATACATTCGGACCGACCTTCCGTGCGGAGAATTCCAACACGACAAGACATGCGGCGGAATTCTGGATGATCGAGCCGGAGATCGCGTTCGCGGATCTTGAGGACGATATGATCCTTGCGGAGAGCATGTTAAAATATGTGATCCGTTATGTATTGGAGAACGCACCGGAAGAGATGAACTTTTTTAATTCCTTCGTAGACAAGGGACTGCTCGACCGCCTGAACAACGTGGTGAACAATGATTTTGCCCGTGTCACCTATACCGAGGCAGTGGAACTTCTGGAAAAACACAACGACAAGTTCAACTACAAAGTTTCCTGGGGCGTGGATCTGCAGACCGAGCATGAGCGCTATCTGACCGAAGAGATCTTCAAGCGTCCGGTCTTTGTTACCGATTATCCGAAGGAGATCAAGGCGTTTTATATGAAACTGAACGATGATGGAAAGACCGTGGCAGCAGTAGACTGTCTGGTACCTGGCATCGGAGAGATCATCGGAGGAAGCCAGAGAGAGGACGACTATGAGAAACTGCTCGCGCGTATGCAGGAACTTGGATTAAAAGAGGAAGATTACGGATTTTATCTGGATCTCAGAAAATACGGCTCTGCCCGTCATGCGGGCTTCGGGCTTGGATTTGAGCGCTGCGTGATGTACCTGACCGGTATGTCAAACATCCGTGACGTCATTCCGTTCCCGCGTACCGTAGGTAACTGTGAAATTTAAAAACAGGAGACAGAAATGAATTTACTGACTGCTGAAAATATAGAAAAATCATTTACAGAAAGGAAGCTTTTAAACGGAGCTTCCTTTTATCTGGAAGAAGGGGAAAAAGTTGGTATCATCGGTATCAACGGAACCGGAAAGTCCACGCTGTTAAAGATACTTGCAAAAATTGAGGAACCGGATTCCGGAAAGGTGATCTGCGCCAATCACGTTGTGATGCGCTATCTGCCGCAGAATCCGGTCTTTTTGCCGGAGAAGACCGTGTTGGAGAGCGTCCTTGAGGCGGCAGCGGGAAAACAGGATACGATCTATGCGGGGGCAAATGCCGGCGGAAAACACGAGATCAATGAAAAGATCTGGGAGATGGAAAGCTCCGCAAAGGCGTTTCTGACCAGACTCGGCATCACAAATTTTACGCAGAAGACGAAAGAACTTTCCGGCGGACAGAAGAAACGTCTCGCGCTGGCGGCGATCCTTTTAGTGCCGTGTGACATCCTGCTTTTGGACGAGCCGACCAACCACATTGATCATGAGATGGCGGACTGGCTGGAGGATTATCTGAAAAAATGGAAGGGCTCCCTTATCATGGTAACGCATGACCGTTACTTCCTTGACAGTGTATCGAACCGCATTGTGGAGATCGATAAAGGCAATATCTACAGCTATGACACGAACTACTCCGGTTTTCTGGAACGGAAAGCCATGCGGGAGGAGAGTGAGATCGCAGGGGAGCGTAAGCGCCAGTCGGTGCTGCGCAAGGAGATCGAGTGGATCAAACGTGGAGCAAAGGCGCGTTCCACGAAACAGAAAGCGCGTATCCAGCGCTATGAGACGCTGCGTGACCAGTCCGCACCGGATGTGGACAAAAAGATCGAGATCAGTTCCATTTCGACCCGCATGGGAAAAACGACCGTGGAGCTTTCGCATCTGCACAAAGCGTATGGCGACCGCGTCCTGATACAGGATTTTTCCTACATCTTCCTTAAAAATGACCGGATCGGATTTGTCGGGAAAAACGGCTGTGGAAAGACGACGCTCATGAAGATGATCGAGGGCAGACAGAAACCGGATTCCGGGGAAGTGATCCTTGGTCAGACGATCAAACTCGGTTACTACTCGCAGGAGATCGAGGAGAAAAAAGAAGCCGGCATTGCCTACATGGATCCCTCGATGCGCGTGATCGATTACATCAAAAATACGGCGGAGTTTGTACGCACGGAGGACGGGCTGATCTCGGCATCCGCGATGCTGGAGCGGTTTTTATTCCCGCCGGAGGAGCAGTACAGCGTGATCGGCAAACTCTCCGGTGGAGAGAAACGCCGTCTGAACCTGCTACGGGTGCTGATGGAAGCACCGAATGTGCTGATCTTAGACGAGCCGACCAATGATCTTGATATTGTTACGCTTTCGATCTTAGAGGATTATCTGGACAATTACGACGGGATCGTGATCACGGTATCCCATGACCGCTATTTTCTGGATCGTGTGGTGAGACGGATCTTCGCGTTTGAAGAAAACGGTGTGCTGCGCCAGTATGAGGGTGGATATACAGATTATGTAAACCGGAAACGGGAAGAAGAAAAAGACAGAGAGCCGCAGATCCAGACCGAAAAGGAGAGCACCGCAAAGCCGGCGGCAAAAGATACGCGCACACATGCGCCGAAGCTTAAATTTTCCTACAAGGAACAGAGAGAATATGAGACGATCGAGACGGATATCGCGGCGCTCGAGGAACGCATGGATGAGATCGATGAAGAGATCGCAAAGTGTGCGACAGATTTTGTGCGGTTAAACGAACTGACAGAGGAAAAAACAAAAGTCAATACCGAGCTCGAGGAAAAATTAGAGCGCTGGGAATATCTGGAAGAGCTTGCGGCGAAGATCGAAGCGCAGAAAAATGGGAAGAATAGTTAAGGCAGGAGGTATGTCATAGATGCAGAAAGAAAACATTATGGATTATGATACGGTGGCGCTGGACGAGGAAAAAAATGAGCTGGTCATCATTGACCAGACCAAACTGCCGGGAAAGATTGAGATCATCCGTTTGAAAGAGGCAAAAGAGATCTGGGATGCGATCTATCTGTTAAAGGTGCGGGGAGCGCCGGCGATCGGCGTTGCCGCAGCATACGGGATCTATATTTTAGCGGCAGAGAGCAGCGCGGATACCTATGAGGCGTTTTATGAGGAGTTTAAGAAAAAGAAAGAATATTTAAATTCCTCAAGACCGACCGCAGTCAATCTCTCCTGGGCATTAAACCGGATGGAGCAGGTTGTGTTGGATAAAAAGGAACTGCCGGTGGCAGAGATCCTTGCCTGTTTAAAAGAAGAGGCAAAGGAGATCCAGGCGGAGGATATCCGTGTATGCAAGGCGATCGGGGAATATGGACTTTCCCTCGTAAAACCGGGAGACGGCATCCTCACACACTGCAATGCCGGACAGCTTGCCACAAGCAAGTACGGGACGGCGACCGCGCCGATTTATCTCGGGGAGGAGCGCGGATACCATTTCCGTGTATTTGCGGATGAGACCAGACCGCTTTTGCAGGGGGCGCGGCTGACCGCGTTTGAACTGCAGTCATCCGGCGTGGATGTGACACTTATCTGCGATAACATGTCATCCTCCGTTATGCAAAAAGGCTGGGTCAATGCGGTCTTCGTGGGCTGCGACCGTGTGGCTGCAAACGGAGATACGGCAAACAAGATCGGAACTTCCGTAGTTGCCGCAGTGGCAGATCATTATAAAGTACCGGTCTATATCTGTGCGCCGACCTCAACGATCGACATGGACACTAAGACCGGAGCGGATATAAAGATCGAGGAGCGCCCGGCGGAAGAAGTGACCGAGATGTGGTACAAAGAGCGCATGGCACCGGAAGGCGTAAAAGTCTACAATCCGGCGTTTGACGTGACAGATCACGAGCTGATCGCAGGTATCGTAACCGAGTACGGTGTGGCAAGAGCACCTTATGAAACATCATTAAAAGAGATTTTTAAGAAAAAAGAAGAAGATATAAGGAGGAAGAAAAATGGCAGACAATAATCGTTCCAGCTGCAGCAGTGCAGGCGGATGCAGCAAGGAGAGCTGCGCAGGATGCGCATCAAATACTTCAAATCAGAAGAACAGCTTTAAAGAGGAAATGAACGGGCAGTCATCGATCAAAAAGGTGATCGGTATCGTGAGTGGAAAGGGCGGCGTCGGAAAATCTTTTGTTACCGCTTCTCTTGCCTGCGCGATGCAGAAAGCAGGTTATAAAGTCGGCATCATGGATGCGGATATCACAGGACCGTCTATCCCGAAAATGTTAGGCGTTCACGGACCGGCGATGGGCACAGATCAGGGTGTGTACCCGGTCGAGGCGGCAAACGGCGTGAAAGTCATGTCCATCAACCTTCTGGTAGAGGATGAGGAAGCACCGGTCGTATGGAGAGGCCCGGTCATCGCGGGAGCGGTAAAACAGTTCTGGACGGATGTCATCTGGGGCGATCTGGATTATCTGTTCGTGGATATGCCGCCGGGAACCGGAGATGTTCCGCTTACCGTATTCCAGTCACTTCCGGTGGACGGCATCGTTACCGTCACCTCCCCGCAGGAACTGGTACAGCTGATCGTGAAAAAGGCATTTAACATGGCTTCCATGATGCACATTCCGGTGCTCGGGATCGTGGAGAACTTCAGTTTCGTAGAATGTCCGGACTGCGGCAGAAAGATCAAGATCTTCGGAGAGAGCCATGTCGATGAAGCGGCAAAAGAGCTCGGAGTTCCGGTGCTTGGAAAACTGCCGGTTGATCCGAAAAAAGCGGAAGCTGCGGACGCAGGAGAATTTTACCGTGTGGACAACCCGGAACTTGCGGATGCGGTAGAGGTTTTAAAGAAATTGTAAAGGAGAATTTTTTATGAACGAGAATACACAGGCGATAAAAGACGCGAGAAGTCTTGGTGTGCCAAAGATGCTGCTGCTCGGACTGCAGCACATGTTTGCCATGTTCGGAGCTACGATCCTGGTGCCGATCCTGGTCAATAACTACTTTAACGGAGAGGGGCTTTCGATCCAGGTGACGCTGATCTGCGCGGGACTTGGAACGCTGTTCTTCCATCTTTGTTCCAAACTGAAAGTGCCGGCTTTCCTTGGATCCTCCTTCGCTTTCCTCGGAGGATTTTCAACGGTGGCAAATCTGGATACCGGAAAATTTGCGGATATGACAATGGGAGAGAAACTTCCGTATGCCTGCGGCGGTATCGTTGTTGCGGGACTGCTCTATCTGATCCTGGCACTTGTGATCAAAGTTGTCGGCGTAAAGCGTGTCATGCATTTCCTTCCGCCGGTCGTGACAGGCCCGATCATCATCTGTATCGGACTGAGCCTTGCGCCGTCCGCAGTAAGCAATGCATCCACGAACTGGCTGCTCGCGGTCATCGCGCTTGCCACGATCATTATCTTTAACATCTGGGGAAAAGGAATGTTTAAGATCATCCCGATCCTGATGGGAGTTGTGATCTCCTATGCGGCGGCAGTGCTCTTAAATGCCTGCGGCATGACAAACCCGGATGGCTCCGCGATCCTTGATTTTTCCAACGTAGTATCTGCGGCATGGGTGGGAATCCCGCCATTCCAGATCTGCAAATTCGATATCACGGCGATCCTTGTCATGGCGCCGATCGCGCTTGCGACCATGATGGAGCACATCGGAGATATGTCCGCAATCTCAGCGACCGTCGGCGAGAACTTTATCGCGGATCCGGGACTGCACCGTACCCTGATCGGAGACGGACTTGCAACGGCGCTTTCCGCACTGGTCGGCGGACCTGCCAATACCACATACGGCGAAAATACCGGGGTACTGGAACTCAGCCATGTGCATGATCCGCGTGTCATCCGGATCGCGGCATGCTTTGCGGTTATTTTGAGCTTTATTCCGAAAATGGCGGAGATCATCGGTTCCATGCCATCCGCGATCATCGGCGGTGTCAGCTTTATGCTCTATGGAATGATCTCGGCGATCGGTGTGCGGAATGTGGTGGAAAATCATGTGGATTTTACCAAATCCAGAAACCTTGTCATCGCGGCAGTCATCCTGGTATGCGGACTTGGCTTTGGTGACGGACTTACCTTTACCGTAGTTGGAACTTCCATTACACTGACCGGTCTTGCGATCGCAGCGATCGCGGGAATCGTTTTAAACGCGATCCTTCCGGGAAATGATTATCATTTCGGGGATGATGTCAGAGGCGATATCAGCCGTGGCATCGGGATCAACCCGGAACCGGAGAAAAAATAAGGATGACGAATCTACTTGTTTTTTGCCGAAAAGCTGATATAATAAGTGCATGTTGCATAAATATGCAGGTGAAAAATAACAAAGAGGAGTGATTCATTATGAAGAAGATGAAAAAGATCGCCGCAATCTCTCTTGCGGCTGCAATGACAATAGCAATGGCAGGATGTGGAAATTCTGTCCCGAAGAACACTGTAAATTCCGTGGATGATCTGGAAGGAAAAAAGATCGGTGTCCAGCTCGGAACCACAGGTGATATTTATGCATCTGATTACGAAGGCGATGACGCGGGTACCACGATCGAGCGTTACAACAAGGGAACCGATGCGGTTCAGGCGTTAAAGCAGGGAAAAGTGGACTGCGTGATCATCGATGAACAGCCGGCAAAGGCTTTCGTTGAAAAAAACAGCGACTTAAAGATCTTGGATGACGCGTTCGCGGATGAAGAATACGCGATCTGTATTTCAAAAGACAGATCCGATCTTACCGAGGCATTTAACGGAGCCATCGAAGAGCTGAAAGCAGACGGAACACTTGATGATATCGTAAACAACTACATCGGTGATGACACAAAGGGAAAAACACCGTATGAGTCCCCGGCAGACGCAGACCATTCCAAGGGAACTTTAAAAATGGCGACCAACGCTGCATTCGAGCCGTATGAATACTATGACGGAGACAAGATCACAGGAATCGATGCGGATATGGCAAGAGCGATCTGCGATAAATTAGGTTATGACCTTGAGATCGATGATATGGAATTTGACTCTATCATCACAGCGGTTTCCAGCGGAAAAGCTGATTTCGGCGCAGCAGGTATGACAGTGACAGAAGACCGTTTAAAGAACATTGATTTTACGGATACTTATGCGACTGCGCGTCAGGTGATCATCGTTCGCGGTAACTAAGAATAAAAGGAGGATGGAACGTGAGTACTTTTGTACAGAAATTTACTCAGAATTTTATAGAAAATACAAGGTATATGTATCTGCTGAAGGGTCTTGGAAACACCATCATCATCACGGTGTTTGCCCTTATGATCGGAATTGTTTTGGGATTTCTGGTAGCAGTCGTACGTTCTACCCATGAAAAGCACGGCGGCCTGAATGTACTGAACTTTATCTGCAAAGTTTATCTGACGGTATGGCGTGGTACGCCTACCGTTGTGCAGGTCATGATCATGTATTATGTCATTCTTGTCGCGGTCAATAACAAGATCCTTGTCGCGGTCATTGCGTTCGGTTTGAACTCCGCAGCGTATGTGGCAGAGATCGTCCGTTCCGGTATCATGTCGATCGACGAGGGACAGTTTGAGGCGGGACGCAGTCTCGGCCTGAATTACCGCCAGACCATGCAGATGATCATTCTGCCGCAGGCATTCAAAAACGTGCTTCCGGCACTGGCAAACGAACTGATCACGCTGTTAAAGGAAACTTCCGTCAGCGGTTATATCGGCATGATGGATCTGACAAAGGGTGCGGATATCATCAGAAGCCAGACCTATGAGCCGATGATGCCGCTGCTCGGCTGTGCGGCGATCTACCTTGTGATCGTCATGATTCTGACGGCGGGCGTACATAAGCTGGAAGGGAGACTGAGAAGCAGTGAGCGATAATGGAAAAAAACTGATCGAAGTAAAAAATCTGACGAAGAAGTTCGGGGATCATACGGTTTTAGACGGGATCACTACGGATATCTGTCAGGGAGAGGTCGTTGCGATCATCGGGCCGTCCGGCTGCGGAAAGTCAACGTTTCTCAGATCATTAAACCTGCTTGAGATGCCGACCTCCGGACAGATCCTGTTTGAAGGGATCGATCTGACGGACAAGAGCGTGGATATCAATAAAGTAAGACAGAAGATCGGAATGGTGTTTCAGCAGTTCAACCTGTTCCCGAACCATACGATCAAAGACAACATCACACTGGCACCGGTGAAGCTTGGTCTGATGACAAAAGAAGAAGCGGACAAAAAGGCAATGGAACTTTTAGAGCGCGTCGGACTGCCGGAGAAGGCGGACAGCTATCCGTCCATGTTATCCGGCGGGCAGAAGCAGCGTATCGCGATCGCGAGATCGCTTGCGATGAACCCGGATGTCATGTTGTTTGACGAGCCGACCTCGGCGCTTGACCCGGAGATGGTCGGTGAAGTATTGGGACTGATGCGTGAACTGGCGGCGGACGGCATGACCATGGTCGTGGTAACACACGAGATGGGATTCGCGAAAGAGGTCGCAACGCGCGTGATGTTCATCAATGAAGGAAATATCAGGGAAGAAAACACACCGGAAGAATTTTTTGGAAATCCGAAGAATCCGAGACTGTGTGATTTCCTTTCCAAAGTGTTATAAATGCAAACCTGGGGGATTGTTCTTGACAATCCCCCAATTATATTTAATAATAAGTTGCTGAAACTGAAACATTCATACAAAGGAGGATTCGTTATGAAGAAGTTTGGAATTAAAGAAGTTGTAGCGACAGGTATCGGAACCGCGCTCTTTGTCGTACTGACAGAAGTGCAGATCCCGCTCGGAGTTATCCCGAATACCTCATTACAGCCGAGAGCGGCAGTGCTCGCATTCTTGGCGGCTGTGTTCGGACCGGTTGTAGGCGGCATCATTGGCCTTCTGGGTCATGCGTTGGGTGACGCGCTGTTTTACGGCGGAGTATGGTGGAGCTGGGTATTCCCGGATGCGATCTTCGGTATCCTGGTAGGTCTTTTCGTAAAGAAATACCAGATCAAAGAAGGCGGTTTCCACGGAAAGAACATTGCGTTATTTAATGCGGTACAGGTGATCGCAAACGCGATCGCCTGGATCGTTGTTGCACCGGTACTTGATATCCTGATCTATGCGGAACCGGCAAAAAAAGTATTTGTACAGGGGATTTTCGCATTTATCGGAAATGTGATCATCATCGCCATCCTTGGCAGTCTGCTCGGGGTTGGTTACACAAAGATCGGAGCAAAGTCCTCCAGTCTTGATAAGGAAGATTAAAAAGAAGTACAAAAGGACAGACACTTGTTATGGAACCTATTATTGAATTTGAAAAATTTACATTTAAATACCGCTCCCAGGTAAATCCAACCCTTTTTGACATCGATCTAAAGATCTATCCCGGGGAAAAGGTGCTGATCGTCGGGCCGTCCGGCTCCGGGAAATCAACACTTGCGGACTGCATCAACGGGCTGATCCCGTTCTCTTATCCGGGCGAAAGTACAGGTACGCTAAAGATCGGTGGAAAGGATCCGAAGAAACTTGGGATCTTCGGACTTTCCAAGATGGTCGGTACCGTACTTCAGGATACCGATGGCCAGTTTATCGGACTGACGGTAGCGGAAGATATCGCGTTTGTACTGGAAAACGACAGGATGGAGCAGCAGGAGATGTTTCGCCGTGTGAACGAGGTGGCGGATACCGTAGAGGTAAGACCGCTTCTTTCGCATGCGCCGTCGGAACTTTCCGGCGGACAGAAACAGCGGGTTTCCATGGCAGGTGTCATGATCGACGATGTGGATATTCTTTTGTTTGATGAGCCGCTTGCCAACCTTGATCCGGCGACCGGAAAAAAAGCGATCGGACTCATTGACCGGATCCAGAAAGAAAAGAATAAGACGATCCTCATTATTGAACACCGTCTGGAGGATGCGTTATATAAAGATGTGGATCGTATTGTCGTGATCGGCGACGGAAGGATCGTCGCGGACATGAAACCGGATGCGCTTTTAAGCGGAGACACCTTAAAAGAGCAGGGAATACGGGAGCCGCTCTATATTACGGCATTAAAACACGCGGGATGTGCGATCAGAGAGGAATACCGTCCGAGCCATGTGGAGACGATGGATTTTGAGCCATATAAGACGCAGGTAAAAGAGTGGTTTGAGACAACGGAGACGAAAAAACGTGCAGCCGAAGAAAAACCGGTTTTAAAAGTGGATCACTTAAATTTTTCCTATCAGCCCGGAAAGCCGATCCTTTCGGATGTCAGCTTTACCGTAAATAAAGGAGAAATGCTAAGCATCGTTGGAAAAAACGGGGCGGGAAAGACCACGCTTTCAGGTCTGATCTGCGGATTTTTGACTCCGGAGAGCGGAAGCATTGAATTAAACGGAGAAGATATCTCACCGTTATCCATAAAGGAGCGAGGAGAAAAGATCGGTATCGTGATGCAGAACCCGAATCAGATGATCTCAAAACCGATGATCTTTGATGAGGTTGCCTTAGGGCTTGCCGTGCGCGGCGTGCCGGAGGACGAGATCAAAGAACGTGTGCATGAGACCTTAAAGATTTGCGGGCTCTATCCGTTCCGCAACTGGCCGGTGTCGGCGCTCAGCTTCGGACAGAAAAAACGTGTGACGATCGCGTCTATTCTGGTTATGAAGCCGGAGATCCTGATCCTGGATGAACCGACAGCGGGACAGGATTACCGTCATTACACGGAGATCATGGAATTTCTGAAACGTATCAACGAGGAGCAGGGAACAACGATCATCATGATCACGCACGACATGCATCTGATGCTCGAATATACCGGACGCGCGCTCGTTGTGGCGGACGGAAAACTGCTTTCGGACGATACGCCCGCAAATATCCTGACCGATGAAGAACTCACAGAGAAAGCATATTTAAAACAGACATCGTTATATGAGATGGCAGTAAAATGCGGCATTTCTTCGCCGTCTCAGTTCGTAGAACGTTTTATCAGCTATGAAAGGACGGTGCGGTAATGGCAAAACTTTTAACCTATGAGAAAAAAGATACCTGGATGGATGAACTCTGCGGAGTGACAAAGTTAGTTTACTTTCTCGCATGGTCGATCACCAGTATGCTGACCTATGATACAAGAGTGCTTGCGGTCATGCTCGTACTCAGCTTTGTGTTTTTTAAGGCGTCCAAAACCGAGTGGAAGCAGGTCGGATCGATCTTTAAAGTCATTTTATTTTTCCTGGTCGTGAATGTGCTCGCGATCTTTCTGTTCGCGCCGGATCAGGGAGTAAAGATCTACGGAACCAGGCATGTGCTTGTGCAGCTTGCAGGAAATTATGCAATTACCGCAGAGCAGCTTTTTTATGAACTTAACATTATCTTAAAGTATTTCACGATCATTCCGGCGGTCTTTATCTTTGTGGTGACGACCAATCCGTCGGAGTTCGCGGCGTCGCTAAACCGGATCGGGATCAGCTATAACATCGGATACGCAGTCGCGATCGCGCTGCGTTACATCCCGGATGTGCAGGATGATTTCCATAAGATCAAAAACGCGCAGGAGGCGCGCGGGATCGAGATGTCGGGAAAAGCGAAACTCACGCAGCGGATCAAGAGTGTGGCGGCGATCATCTTTCCGCTTATTTTCACGAGTGTGGAACGGATCGACACGGTCAGCAACGCAATGGAGCTGCGTGGATTTGGAAAGTACAAAAAGCGCACCTGGTATATGGGAAGAAAATTACAGCGGAACGATTACCTTACATTGATCGCGGTGCTTTTGTTTGCAGCGGCAGCGCTTGTCATTACCTATCATGACGGAAGCAGATTTTATAATCCGTTTGTGTAGGACACATAGAAAGAAAAAATAAAATATAAGAGACGCAGGTTCAGTTTCCGGCAAAATATGCCGATAAACAGGTATATGAGAAAAAAGAACAGGCGGTCCATGGAGGGAACACAAAAGGCAGATGCCTGTGTTCCCTTTTTTGAATCATAGGAAATTCCTTCCTATGATTCAAAAACGCTCCGCGGGGATGCGCAGCTCGCGGAGATGAAGTTTATGTTGAACATACCGCTCGCGCGCGAAAGTGTGCGGTAAGCGCAAACTTTATTTAATGGCGACGAGGAAAAAGGAGGCATGGTTATGAAAGTAGAGAAGATAAGCAGCGCATATGCGCCGGTTGACGCGGTATCGCGCATAAACGTAAAGATCGATCCGTCAGTGCAGTCAGGTGAGAAACGGGATGCGTATACGGCATCCAGCCATATGGCATCTTTTGAGGAAAAATTTGCGCTGGCGCAAGAATATCAGGAAATGCTTGAGCGGATGAAAAAGGAAGATCCCGGGCGTTATCAGCAGATGAAGCTGGATGAAGCGCTTTCCGAGTGCAAGTCCCTCGGACGGCTCACGGAGATCGCGGAGGAAAATGGCGGAAGCGTTACTTATAACGGCGTGACATTAAATTTTGACAGGAAGAACAAAAAGATGTGTCTTGGAAATATGGACAGCGGAGATGTGATAAATGCCGGCATGCTCTCAAACGGTTACTGTTTTTATTTTAACCGGGAAAATATCGGGGACATTGCGAAGATCCTCGATCTGTTTTCGCCGGAGGATGTCAATAAGATCATGGCAGCGATCGAGACGGACAATATGGCGGACAAGATGAAGAATCAGGTGGAGGATGAAAAGGCAAACGGCGTGCAGGGCGCGGAGACGGCGGAGGAGCATTAGTCCACGCCGCCTGCCCACTGTCTGATCTGCCGCAGATAGAGAGAGATCCCGATCGCCCCGGTAATGATCTCTGAGGCGGGAAATGCGATCCAGGTGTAGGAGAGCCCAATCTTGGAGAGCACAAAGAAGATCGGGATCAGACATCCTAACTGGCGGATCAGTGACAGCAGCGCACTGATCCGTGCGTTTCCGATCGCCTGAAAAAATACAGGGGACAGCAGCGATACCACAGCCGGCAGAAAACTAAGACCGATGATCCGGAAAGCCGGGATACCGATCGAGAACACGGCGGGGTCGTGCGAGAACAGCCCGAGGAGCGTGCCCGGAAGCAGTTCAAAACAAAAGACCCCGATCAGCATAAAGAGCATGGAAAACAAAACGGATTCGTTTAGGATCGTCTGGCAGCGCTTGTATTTCTTGGCAGCATAATTATAACTTAAAACCGGAACAATGCAGGTTTGCAGACCTAAAAGTGGAATGAAAAAGAAGGTCTGCATTTTGTAATATAATCCGAGGACAGTGACCGCAGCGTCAGAAAAACCGGCAAGGATCATATTTAACGCTATGATATAAACGGTGTAGAGCATCTGCATTAAGATGGAGGGATAGCCGAGCAGATAGATCCATTTTGCGCACTTTTTCATTTCACGCACTGCGGGAGGCCTGCGAAAGCCGCGTACACCTGCGCGAACATGACAGGCGGAGCAAGACGCAGCAATATCTTATAAATCTTTTCGGTGCCAAACATCGAAGTCTGTGTTACATTGTCATTCATTGTGATTTCCTTCTTTTGTTACATCTGTATTTGTCTGAAGTGAGATGCTTTCTTCCAGGATCTGACCAAATTTTATCGCAAGGGCGGTCATCTGGCGGATCTCTTCTTTTCCCATTTTTTCGGAGGCAAGCGTCTCAAATTCCAGTATGGGTTCCATGATCGAACGGTAGTAGGCTTCTCCGCTTTCGGTGAGGGCAAGGATCTTTTCCTTCGCGTTTTTTCGCACCGGAATGAGTGTGAGATAGCCGTCCTTTTTTAGAGAAGTAATGATATTGTTTACGGTCTGTTTGGGCAGCCGGTAACTGTCAGCGATCTTTTTCTGGGTGCATTCTTCGTTGTCGCGCATGGCGTAGAAGATGAGAACTTCGTGATAGTTCAGTCCGTGGACTTTGGCCCACATGGCGTAAGCCGCCCGGATCTGGATGATCGAAGTGTTTACATTGCTCATGAGCAGCCGGATTTCTTCATTCATGTTTTTGTACCTCTTTTCAAAGATAAGATAGTCCTAATTAAGACTGATGCCAAGGATAATTTGGAGGAGAGAATGTTAAAAGTGCAGAAAAATCGTGATTTTAAAAGAGAAAACAGGATAGGAAAGATATAAATTTACCTTTGAGGTAAATCCATAAATTGACTATTTTACGTTGTTATGTTATTATAAATTTACCTCAAAGGTAAATTGAGAAAGAGGTGGTGCGTTGGATATTACGTACAAAAATAAGAAGATTGAAAAAGTTTGTACGGATGCCAAGATGTCTGACAGAACATATGGAAATGAAATGTCAGAAAAGATCCAAATGCGTATAGGAGAAATGGAAGCAGCCGATACTGTGGAAGAAATGATCAAGTATCATATTGGCAGATGTCATCCGTTGACCAATAATCGCAAAGGACAATATGCAGTAGATTTGGTGCATCCGTATAGATTGGTGTTTGAGAAACATGGTAATGAAATTCAAGTGGTGCATATCATGGAGATAGTTGATTACCATTAAGAAAAGGAAATCAGATAGGAGGTAGCACTATGGTGAGAAGTCGCAGTTTTATTGCAACACCACCTGGAGCGACAATTAAGGAACAGCTGAAGGACAGGAAAATGAGCCAGAAAGAGTTTGCCGCAAGGATGGATATGTCTGAGAAGCATATCAGTAAACTTATTAACGGTGAGGTTCAGTTGACTCCAGAGGTGGCTGTTAGATTAGAAATCGTATTAGGAGCGCCTGCAAAGTTCTGGAATAACCTGGAAGCTATTTACAGAGAAAAGTTGATAAAGGTTGCGGCGGAGAATGCAATGGACAAAGATGAAGCCCTGGCAAAGCAGCTTCCATATAATGAAATGGCTAAGTTTGGATGGATTCCTGAGACGAGAGATTCGAAAGAAAAAGTAATGAATCTGAGAAAGTATTTTGAAGTTGTGGAATTATCGTTATTGGAAAATAAACAAATAACCAGAATAGCCTGCAGAAGACTTGCTGTAACAGAAAAAGGTGATTTTGCGTTGCTGGCATGGGTGCAGGAAGCAAAGATAAAAGCGCGTAATATCGAGACATCACCAATTAATATGAAAGAGTTGATAAGGATTATTCCTGAAATCAGAACAATGACTGTTTTGAAACCAAAGGAATTTTGTCCAAAGATAAAAAGAATGTTAGCAGAGTGTGGAATAGCACTTGTTTTTTTACCACATTTAAAGGGATCCCTCCTTCAGGGGGCTTCATTTATGGATGGAAATAAGATTGTTGTAGGACTTACAGCAAGAGGTAAAGATGCAGATAAGTTTTGGTTTAGTTTATTTCATGAATTAGCTCACATTATTTTAGGTCATACAGGACAGATGGATGGAACAACCGATCAGGATGAAAAAGATGCAGATATTTGGGCACGGGATACTCTGATATCAGAAGAAGCTTTTGAAGAATTTAGAGAAAAATCGAATTTCTCAGCAGCAAGCATTCGAGCATTTGCAAAGAGGATGGGAATTGCACCTGGTATAGTTGTGGGAAGATTACAGAATGAAGGATGCATTACGCATAGTATGATGAATGACCTGAAAGAGCATTATGAGATTGCAGTGTAGGAAAATCATGATCTTAACGGCAAACCCCAAACCTTACATTTTTGTAAGGAAAAGGTAAGGCACTTCGATGGATTCCGTGTCTTTGATCTGCTAAGATAAATGCATGAAAAAACAAACGAAGAGCGAGGGAACGATCATGAAAAAATTTATTCAGGCAGTATCAGGAAAGAAAGCAATGTATGTCGCACTGATCCTTGTAAGCATCTGTACGGTACTTGACATCCTTACATCCATACGTCTTGGAACGAAACCGGATATCACTCCGATCACAGTGATATACTGCGTGATCGCGGCGTGGGCGGTGTGTCTCTTCGATTGACGCAGTTTGTGCAAATTGCTATAATAGCACTACGAGTACAAAGGAGAGAAGAAAATGGCATTTGCACATTTACACGTCCATACAGAATACAGTCTTTTGGACGGTTCCAATAAAATACAGGAATATGTTGCGCGGGTCAAAGAGCTTGGCATGACAGCGGCGGCGATCACGGATCACGGTGTCATGTACGGCGTGATCGATTTTTACAAGGCGGCAAACGCGGCGGGGATCAATCCGATCCTCGGCTGTGAGGTCTATGTCGCGCCAAATTCCAGATTTGACCGTGAGAAGGTGAGCGGAGAGGACCGCTATTATCATCTGGTGCTGTTAGCCGAGAATAATACCGGTTACAGCAACCTTATGAAGATCGTCTCCAAGGGGTTTGTGGACGGTTATTACTATAAGCCGCGTGTGGATATGGAGGTATTAACTACCTACCATGAGGGCATCATTGCGCTTAGTGCCTGCCTTGCCGGCGAGGTACAGCGTAATCTGGTGCGCGGCATGTATGACGAAGCAAAAAAAGTAGCGGAAAAATATGAAAACTGCTTTGGAAAAGGAAACTTCTTTTTGGAGCTTCAGGATCACGGCATCCCGGAACAGCGTCTGGTCAACCAGCAGCTGCTTCGTTTAAGCCAGGATACCGGGATCGAGCTTGTGGCGACGAATGACGTTCACTACACCTATGCGGACGATGCCGAGGCGCATGACATCCTGCTCTGTATCCAGACCGGAAAGAAGCTGGCGGACGAGGATCGTATGCGCTATGAGGGCGGACAGTATTATGTGAAATCCGAAGAGGAGATGAAGGAGCTGTTTCCGTATGCGCTGGAAGCACTCGAAAATACCCAGAAGATCGCGGACCGCTGCCATGTGGAGATCGAGTTTGGAAAGACGAAGCTGCCGCATTTTGACGTGCCGGAGGGCTATACGACCTGGACATACTTAAACAAGCTCTGTTATGAGGGACTTGAGGAAAAATATCCGAAGGAGCAGGCAGAAGAGCTGCGCCCGCGTCTGGAGTATGAGCTTTCCGTCATCAAGGAGATGGGCTATATTGAATATTTCCTGATCGTGTGGGATTATATCAATTTCGCGCGGACGCACGGGATCCCGGTCGGACCGGGACGAGGCAGTGCCGCCGGAAGTCTGGTTTCCTATACGACAGGGATCACAAATATCGAGCCGGTGCGTTACGGACTGATCTTTGAGCGCTTCCTGAACCCGGAGCGTGTGTCCATGCCCGATATCGACGTGGATTTCTGCTACAACCGCAGACAGGAAGTCATCGACTATGTCATTGAAAAATACGGCAAGGACTGTGTGACGCAGATCGTAACCTTCGGTACGCTCGCGGCGCGCGGTGTCATCCGTGATGTCGGCCGTGTCATGGATCTTCCGTATGCGTATGTTGACAATATCGCGAAGAGTATTCCGAATGAGCTTGGCATCACGATCGAAAAGGCGCTGGTGAAAAACCCGGAACTGCGCACTTTCTATGAGACGGATACGCAGGTGAGAAAGCTGATCGATATGTCAAAGCGCTTGGAGGGACTGCCGCGCCATACATCCATGCATGCGGCCGGTGTCGTGATCTCGGAAAAGCCGATGGACGAGTATGTGCCGCTCTCCCGTGGTTCGGACGGCATGATCACAACGCAGTTTACGATGACGACGATCGAAGAACTCGGATTATTAAAGATGGATTTCCTGGGACTTCGTACGCTTACAGTCATCGATGATGCGGTAAAGATGGTAAATAAGAGCAAGGGCGTGAAGATCGATATCGACCACATCGATTATGACGATAAAGAAGTGCTGGCATCGCTTGGCACCGGAAAGACCGAGGGCGTGTTCCAGCTGGAAAGCGCCGGAATGAAGAACTTCATGAAGGAGTTAAAGCCGGAGAGCCTGGAGGACGTGATCGCGGGAATTTCCCTTTACCGGCCGGGTCCTATGGATTTTATCCCGGCGTATATTAAGGGAAAAAACAATGCGGCAACGATCACCTACGACTGCCCGCAGCTTGAGCCGATCCTTGCGCCGACCTACGGCTGTATCGTCTATCAGGAGCAGGTCATGCAGATCGTGCGTGATCTCGCGGGCTATACCTGGGGACGGAGCGATCTGGTGCGCCGTGCCATGTCAAAGAAAAAGACCAAGGTCATGGAGGAAGAACGGCAGAACTTTGTATACGGCAATAAAGCCGAAGGCGTGCCGGGCTGTGTGGCGAACGGGATCGATGAAAAGGTTGCGAACAAGATCTATGATGAGATGATCGATTTCGCGAAATACGCGTTCAACAAGTCACATGCGGCGGCTTACGCAGTGGTTTCCTATCAGACCGCTTATCTGAAATATTACTATCCGGTGGAATTCATGGCGGCGCTTATGACGTCCGTGCTTGATAATTCCACCAAGGTTTCCGAATATATCTTAACCTGCCGCCGGATGGGCATCGAGATCCTGCCGCCGGATATCAATGAGGGAGAGAGCGGATTCTCGGTATCCGGAAATTCGATCCGCTACGGGCTCTCCGCGATCAAGAGCGTGGGGCGTCCGGTCATCGAGGCGATCATCGAGGAGCGCAAAGAGCGCGGGGTATTTACAACTTTGAATGATTTTATCACAAGGATGTCGGGCAAAGATGTCAACAAGCGCAGCATCGAAAACTTCATCAAAGCCGGAGCACTCGACTGTCTTGAGGGGACAAGAAAGCAGCTCCTTATGGTGTACTCATCCGTGCTGGATTCGGTCAATCAGGAGAAAAAGAATTCGATGGCAGGACAGATGACGCTGTTTGATCTGGCACCGGAAGAAGATAAGGCGGATTTTGAATTAAAACTGCCGGATGTGGGAGAATATCCGAAAGAGGAACTGCTCGCATTTGAAAAAGAGGTGCTTGGCGTCTACATCAGCGGGCATCCACTGGAAGCCTATGAGGAAAAATGGCGGAAAAACATTTCCGCAGTCACGTCCGATTTTATGCTGGACGAGGAGACTGGGGCGACAAAGATCCATGACGGCGAAAAAGTCGTGATCGGCGGAATGGTCACGGCAAAGACCATCAAATACACAAAGACGAATCAGGTCATGGCATTTTTTACGATCGAGGATCTGGTCGGCACCGTGGAGGTCATTATCTTCCCGCGTGACTATGAAAAATATCACACATACCTCGAGGAGGACGCAAAGATCTTTGTGACCGGAAGAGCCAATGTGGAGGAAGAAAAAAACGGAAAGGTGATCTGTGAAAAGATCATCAGCTTTGATGACAGCAAAAAAGAACTCTGGCTTCAGTTTGCGGATCTGGCATCCTACCAGGAAAAAGAAGCAAAACTCTCCGGTATGCTGGCAGGTTCGGATGGCAGAGATGAAGTGATCATTTATCTGGCGGCGGAAAAACGGATGAAACGGCTGCCGAAAAGCAGGAGTATCCATGTGGAGCCGGGACTGCTCCAGACACTCTTTGGATATTTAGGCGAAAATAACGTAAAAGTCGTTGAAAAGTCTATTGAAAACAGCTAGAAAAACATCTAAAATGAAAAGGTCGATTACAATTATCATTAGGAGGGTTTTTACATGGAAAAACAGATAAAGACGGTCGGCGTTCTTACAAGCGGTGGTGACGCACCGGGAATGAACGCGGCGATCCGGGCGGTTGTCCGTGAAGCACTGGCAAAGGGTCTTTCCGTAAAGGGGATCAAAAGGGGGTATGCCGGACTGCTTCAGGAAGAGATCGTGGACATGGACGCAAGAAGCGTGTCTGACATCATTGAGCGCGGCGGTACGATTTTGCAGACTGCGCGCTGCAAGGAATTTACGACATCGGAGGGACAGAAAAAAGGCGCGGACATCTGCAAAAAGCACGGGATCGACGGTGTGATCGTGATCGGTGGCGACGGTTCGTTTCAGGGGGCACAGAAACTGGCGGCACTTGGGATCAATACGATCGGTCTTCCGGGAACGATTGATCTTGACATTGCGTGTACCGATTACACAATCGGATTTGATACCGCAGTCAATACGGCGATGGAGGCGATCGACAAGGTGCGTGACACCTCGACTTCGCACGAGAGATGCTCGATCATCGAGGTTATGGGACGCGGGGCAGGCTACATTGCGCTGTGGTGCGGAATCGCAAACGGGGCGGAGGATATCCTGCTTCCGGAAAAATACGATTATGATGAGCAAAAGCTGATCGATAACATCATAGCGTGCAGAAAGCGCGGCAAGCAGCATCATATCATTATCAATGCGGAAGGCATCGGTCATTCGACCAGCATGGCAAGACGCATTGAGGAGGCGACCGGGATCGAGACGAGAGCAACGATCCTCGGCCATATGCAGCGTGGAGGAAGTCCGACCTGTAAAGACCGTGTCTATGCGTCCACGATGGGATGTTATGCGGTCGATCTGCTCTGCCAGGGCAAATCCAACCGTGTAGTGGCATACCGGAACGGCGAATTTGTGGATTATGACATTGACGAGGCACTCGCAATGAAAAAATCCATTCCGGAATACCAGTATGAGATCTGCCGCAACCTGTCGATCTAGGACGGGCTGTCAGAAAGAAAAAAGGGACAGGAAAGCGCGTACTGCCGCACTTCCCTGTCCTTTATCATGGCAACGAGGAAGGAAAAAGATGATTACAAGTACAGCAAATAAACAGATCAAAGAGCTGACACAGCTGATCAAAAAATCAAAAGCGCGAAGGGAAGAGCGGGTCTTTGTCGTGGAGGGGATCCGCATGTTTGTGGAGGCACCGAAGGAGCAGGTGCAGGCGGTCTATGCGTCGGAGAGTTTTTTAAAAGACCCGGAGCATATGGCATGTTTACAGGGATATGACTATGAGGAAGTTTCCGATTCCGTCTTTGCATCGGCCAGCGATACCAAAACGCCGCAGGGGATCCTATGCGTGGTGCGTATGCCGGAATACAGCAAAGAGACGTTTTTTTCGGAGAGCGGAGGCCTTTATCTGGTACTTGAAAATATCCAGGATCCTGGAAACCTCGGAACCATGTTCCGGACCGGAGAGGGAGCGGGAATTTCCGGCGTTATTTTAAGCCGTGATACGGTGGATCTGTTCAATCCCAAGACGATCCGTTCTACGATGGGAAGTGTATACAGAGTACCGTTTCTGATCGCGGATGACTTAGAGGCGGTGATCGGGGAGATGAAAAAGCAGGGCGTACATCTGTATGCGGCGCATTTAAAAGGCGAGCAGTCTTACGACTGGTTTGATTACCGGGAAAGTGCCGCATTTCTGATCGGAAATGAGGGAAATGGACTGAGCGAGCGGACAGCTTCACTTGCGGACACCTATGTGCGCATTCCGATGGAGGGAAAAGTAGAATCATTAAACGCTGCCATGGCATCGGGGATCCTGCTTTACGAAGCGGCGAGACAGCGGCGCGCGGCAAAATAACGGCAAAAGCAGCAGAAAGGAAGAAAGCGATGTTCCGTTTATGGGCAAAGGAATTTAAAAATAATCATATGATGCGGGATACCGTGATCTGCGATGACACGGAAGACACCAGGACACACAAAGTATTCCGGGCACTCGAAGAGGTGTGCTACGAATTTGACCTTGGAAAGCCGCTCTGGCTGGACGCGACGGTCGAGGAATTCAAACGTCACGCAAAGACCAGATTTTATCAGGACAATTTTATCGAGGAGATCGAATTTGACTATCTGGAGATCCATGTGATCGAGGAGGATTAGGGGCAGACAATTTCCGAAAAGTATGATATGATAAAAAAAGTATGAACCGGAAGGAAGGGAATCAGATGGATATGCCGGAAAAGCTGAATGAGGGAATTGACAGTTGGAATACGGTCATGCTTTTGTATCATTCGGCCTTAAAGGAAGTCGGCACAAAGCTGGAGATCTTAAATGACGAGTTCCAGCATGTGCATCAGTATAATCCGATCGAATATATAAAATCAAGGATCAAGACGCCGGAGAGCATTGTAAAGAAGCTGCGGCGCAACGGATACGAAAGCACCATAGATAATATGGTCAATTATGTGAATGATATTGCGGGGATCCGCATCGTATGCTCCTTCACCTCCGATATCTACCGGATGGCGGACATGATCGGAAAGCAGAACGATCTTACCGTGGTGTGGGTCAAAGATTATTTTAAGAACCCGAAGGACAGCGGATACAAGAGCTACCATATGTTAGTGACGGTTCCGATCTTTTTATCGGACCGGGTGGTGGATACCAAGGTGGAGATCCAGATACGGACGATCGCAATGGATTTCTGGGCGAGCTTAGAGCACAAGATTTATTACAAATTTGAAGGAAACGCGCCAGATTATATCAGCGAGGATTTAAAGGAGTGTGCGGATATTGTATCCATGCTGGATGCAAAGATGCTCTCATTAAATAAGGCGATTCTGGAAGCGAAAAAAGCGGAACAGTAAAAAAGAGCAGATGCTCCATGTGTGATGCATGGGTATCTGCTCTTTTCTCTGCGGTCTCTGTCAGATTAAGATCTTCCTAACATTCTTCCGGTTCCGGATATTCAACGCCGAAGGTATCGACAGTTACTTTTTTCATGACCTGCGGAGTCATCGGGCGGTCACTGTAATCGACCGGAGTCTCTGCGATGTGGTTTACAACATCCATGCCCTCGATGATCTTTCCGAATGCAGCGTAAGCGCCATCGAGATGCGGGGCATCTTTGTGCATGATAAAGAACTGGGAACCTGCGGAGTCCGGATGCATGGCTCTTGCCATGGATAAAACGCCTGCGGTGTGCTTTAACTCATTGTCAAAACCGTTCTGCGCGAATTCGCCGTAGATGCCGTAGCCAGGGCCGCCCATTCCGGTTCCTTCCGGGTCACCGCCCTGGATCATAAAGCCTTCGATCACGCGGTGAAAGATCAGTCCGTCATAAAAACCTTTCTGAGCCAGAGTGATAAAGTTATTTACGGTATTCGGAGCGATCTCCGGATATAATTCCGCTTTCATGATATCGCCGTCTTCCATTTCAAAAGTAACAACTGGATTCTGTGCCATTTTATTTTCCTTCTTTCTTTTTGATTTTCTTTTTTCAGATAGCTTTCATTGTAACGAAAAAGTATGGGATTGTAAAGCACGGGAAAAATAAATATAATAAAGCGGAAACAAATGAGAGGAGGAACTGCCGGTGGCATTAAAATTTGTGATCGCCTGGGAAGCGGAACTGCCCGGGGAAGAACACGCGGATCTTTCCATATCCGGTCTGTTATCCGGTTTACATAAATATGGCGCGGAGGCATTTCTGATTCCCGCTGCCTACGCGGAGAAAAAAACGCTCGCGCAGATCTTAAAAGAAAACGGTTTAAAACCGGAGGAGGGGCTGGCGCTTGTGGCAACCGACGCTTCGCTGGCGCAGACGGCGGGGCTTCCCATCGCGACTGTCGCGTTCCTTCATCCGGCATTTCCGGGGCAAAGCCTTCTTTCGGCACAGATCCTGGTGGAGGGATTTGAGGAAGTTGATTTTTATTTCCTCGAACGGATCTACGACAGAAAGCACAACATCCCGTGGCGGGTCATTGACACGGAGCGGTGCTATCTGCGGGAGATGAAAGAGGATGATCTGGACGCGCTTTATGAACTGTACGCGGGAGAGGGCATGACCAGATATATGGAGCCGCTCTATGAGGACAGGCAGGAAGAGGCGGAATATATGCGCGCCTATATTGCGAGCCAGTATTACTATTATGGCTATGGCATGTGGGTGGTGATCGAACGGGCAACCGGGAAGCTGATCGGGAGAGCGGGACTTGACAACCGGAACATACACGGTGGGATCGAACTGGAAATGGGATATGCCGTCGCCGCGGATCATCACAGACAGGGATATGCCACGGAGATCTGTCTTGCGATCCTGAAGTATGCCGGGGAATTTCTGGAATTTTCGCGCGTCAACTGTCTGGTGGATAAGGAAAACGAGGCATCCGTACAGCTTCTTTTAAAACTGGGCTTTGTCTGGAGGGAAGAGCTTTTTATGGACGGCGCGGATATGCAGCGCTATGTTTATACATTTCCCGAAGCATAAAGCGTGGCCCCTTTGCATATAGTTTGGGTAAAGGGGGATCTGACAATGGAAAAATCAAAAACAATATTTCTGGTCGTAAAGGTGCTGTTTGCCATGTATATCGTTACAGGGCTGATCCTGCTGCTTCTTACGGCACTGCTTTATAAATTTGATATCGGAGAAAACGTGATCAACCTCGGCGTGATCGCGGTTTACATAATCTCTGGTTTCTTTGGAGGATTTATTCTGGGGAAAGTGAAAAAAACGAGAAAATTTCTGTGGGGCATGGTGATCGGCGGGCTGTATTTTCTGATCCTGTTTGCGGCATCCGTGCTGTTTGAAAAAGGACTCGGAAATGACGCGGGACATTTTGTGACTACATTTGTTCTTTGTGTGGCATCCGGCATGGCGGGCGGAATGCTTGGCTAAAGATGAAAAAAATGCTTTTCTTATGAAAAACTATGTGCTATACTATACAAAGGTATTTTTGGAAAGGAGAACGAATATGAAACACGTAAAGACATTAAATACAAGAAAATTACAGAATACAGTAAGAAAAGGTGGATGCGGCGAATGTCAGACATCCTGCCAGTCTGCATGCAAGACTTCCTGTACTGTAGGAAACCAGACATGTGAGCAGTGCAAATAAGCACGGAAATGTAATGGAATAGTGTGATACAAACGACCGTTCGCGAAGGCGTGCGGTCATTTGTTCGTTTACAAGAAGAAATTTTTTTAGAATTAGAAAGAGAGGACTGCATCGTGGTTCATCAGTATAGAAATAACGGCTACAATATCGTGTTGGACGTCAACAGCGGTGCGATTCATGTTGTGGATGACGTGACATATGATGTCATCCCACTGTTTGAAGCACATACCACAGGCGAGATCGTGGCTGCCCTGAAAGATAAATATAAGGAAGAAGAGATCAAAGAAGCCTGCGAGGAAGTGAGCGAGTTAAAAGAAAACCAGGAATTATTTACACCGGACGAGTATGAAGATTACATCATGGACTTCAAGAAACGTCCGACCGTCGTAAAAGCGCTGTGTCTCCACATCGCGCACGACTGTAACCTCGCCTGTCGCTACTGCTTTGCAGAAGAAGGCGAATACCATGGAAGAAGAGCGCTCATGTCCTACGAAGTAGGAAAAGCAGCATTGGATTTTCTGATCGCCAATTCCGGAAACCGGAGAAATCTCGAGGTGGATTTCTTTGGCGGAGAGCCGACATTAAATTTCCAGGTGGTAAAGGATTTAGTGAAATACGGCAGGGAACAGGAAAAGATCCACAACAAGAATTTCCGTTTTACCCTTACAACAAACGGTGTCCTTTTAAATGACGAGATCATGGAGTTTGCCAATAAGGAAATGGCAAATGTGGTCTTAAGTATCGACGGAAGAAAAGAGGTCAACGACCGTATGCGCCCGTTCCGAGGCGGACAGGGAAGCTACGATCTGATCGTTCCGAAATTCCAGAAATTTGCGGACAGCAGAAACCAGAACAACTATTATGTGCGTGGTACCTTCACACACAACAATCTGGATTTCTCACAGGATGTACTGCATCTTGCGGATCTCGGATTTAAGCAGATCTCGGTTGAGCCGGTTGTTGCGCAGGATACCGATGACTACGCGATCCGGGAGGAAGATCTGCCACAGCTGTTTGCGGAATATGACAATCTCGCGGCAGAGATGGTAAAGCGTCATAAAGAGGGAAAGGACTTTAACTTTTTCCATTTTATGATCGACCTGGAAGGCGGCCCATGTGTGGCAAAACGTCTTTCCGGCTGTGGCTCCGGAACCGAATATCTCGCGGTGACACCGTGGGGAGATCTCTATCCGTGCCATCAGTTTGTCGGAAATGAAGATTTCTTAATGGGCAATGTATATGACGGGGTCAAGAATACGGAGATCCGTGATGAATTCAAGTGCTGCAATGTCTATGCGAAGGAAAAATGCAAAGAATGCTTCGCGAGATTTTACTGCAGCGGCGGATGTGCGGCCAACTCCTACAACTTCCACGGTAATATTACAGATACATACGACGTCGGATGTGAGCTTGAGAGAAAGCGTGTAGAGTGCGCGATCATGATAAAAGCGGCACTGGCGGACGAAGATTAAAACACAAGAGAGGTAAATGACCATGAAAAAGAGCAGAGGTATCGCGATCCTTGCCGCCGTCCTTATCATTCTGGCAGGGCTTGCGTATAGTGCATCTATCATTCTGTCGTCTACGGGCAAGGGAGAGAACCATAACATCAAACTCGGACTTGATCTTGCAGGCGGTGTCAGCATTACCTATCAGGTAATGGATGATAATCCGACAGATGAGGAAATGAGTGATACGGTTTATAAGCTTCAGAAACGTATTGAATCTTACAGTACGGAGGCACAGGTTTACAAACAGGGCGATGACCGTATTACGGTTGAGATCCCGGGTGTAACAGACGCCAACGAGATCCTTGAGGAACTGGGAACACCTGGTTCTCTGGAATTCCGTGATCCGGACGGAAATGTGTGCCTGACCGGTGATGATGTGGAAACCGCAAAGGCAGTTGCCCAGACAAACAAGATGGGCTCTACGGAATATGTTGTAGACTTAAAGTTCAACGAAGAGGGAACCAAGAAGTTTTCGGATCTTACTTCCGCGCATGTCGGAGAGGTTTGCCCGATCGTATATGATGAGCAGACCATCAGTATGCCGCGTGTCAACGAAGCGATCACCGGAGGCTCCGCACAGATCTCCGGTATGAGCAGCTATGAGGAGGCAGAGACACTCGCTTCCAATATCCGTATCGGTTCTCTGTCCCTCACCCTGCAGGAACTGCAGTCAGAGGTTGTCGGAGCGCAGCTCGGAAGCGAAGCGATCTCGACCGCTTTGCAGGCGGCAGCCATCGGTCTTATCTTTGTAGCGGTATTTATGATCGCGTACTACTGGATCGCAGGTGTTGCGGCAACGATCGCGCTCGGTGTTTACTCTACACTTGTGGTAGCGATCATCTACTTATTTGATGTCACACTTACTTTGCCTGGTATCGCGGGTATCATTCTTTCCATCGGTATGGCGGTAGATGCGAACGTCATTATTTTCGCGCGTATCCGTGAGGAGATCGCTTCCGGAAAGACGGTCCGCACCTCGATCGAGACCGGATTTAAGAAAGCGCTTTCCGCGATCCTCGATGGAAATATCACGACCCTGATCGCGGCGGCGGTACTTGGGATCAAGGGAAGTGGTACGGTAAAGGGATTTGCCTATACACTGGCGATCGGTATCATCCTTTCCATGTTCACTGCGTTAATCGTAACCCGTTTTCTGGTAAGAGCGCTTTACGCGGTCGGATTCAAGGATGCGAAATTCTATGGAAAATCCAAAGAACGTAAGGTGATCAGTTTTGTATCCAAGCGCCATGTATTTTACATCATTTCCCTGGCGATCATTGCGGCCGGATTTATCGGAATGGGTGTAAACAAGGCAAACGGAAAGGGCGCGCTCAACTTAAGCCTTGAGTTTGTCGGCGGTACTTCAACTACCGCAGACTTCGGCAAGAACTATACCTTAAGTGAGATCGACAGCGAGATCGTTCCGAAGATCCAGGAAGTAGTCGGAAGCGGAGAGATCCAGACGCAGAAGATCCAGAACAGTACCCAGATCGTATTTAAGACCAGAAATCTGGATCTTGACGAGCGTGAAGCATTAAATCAGACACTGGCAGATAACTTCGGTGTAGATGAAAAGACGATCTCCAGCAATACGATCAGCTCAACGATCAGTTCGGAAATGACTTCGGACGCAGTATGGGCAGTTGTCATTGCGACGATCTGTATGCTGATCTACATCTGGTTCCGCTTTAATGATATCCGTTTCGCGACCAGCGCGATCCTCGCCCTAGTGCATGACGTACTGGTTGTACTGACCTGTTATTCCCTGCTTCGGATCTCGGTCGGAAGTACCTTCATTGCCTGCATGCTTACGATCATCGGTTACTCGATCAATGATACGATCGTTGTATTTGACCGTATCCGTGAGACATTGAAGAATGCGCGCACGCAGGATGAGGCGACGTTAAAAGAGATCGCGGACAAGAGTATCAACCAGACAATTTCACGAAGTATCAATACCTCACTTACCACTTTTGTCATGGTATTTTTACTGTGGCTGCTCGGCGTGACATCGATCAGGGATTTCGCGCTGCCGCTCATGGTAGGTATCGTAAGTGGTACTTATTCGTCCATCTGTATTGCAACGAACCTGTGGTTCTCTTTCCACAAGCTTGGCAGCAAGAAAGCAAAGAAAAAATAAAGAAAAAGAGAAGGATGCTTCTGCGGCGGGGTGCCGCAGGAGCATTTTTCCTTATCGGGAGAATAAAATGCAAAAAACAGTTCTTTTTGTTGGTTATCTGATCGCGGTGAATCTCCTTGGCATTGCCCTGATGGGGATCGACAAACAAAAGGCGAGAAAAAGAAAATGGCGGATCCCGGAGCGGACGCTTTTCCTATGCGCGCTGCTTGGCGGAAGCGCAGGGGCGTGGGCTGGAATGTATCTGTTCCGCCACAAGACCAGACACTGGTATTTTGTCGTCGGAATGCCGCTTATTTTGGCAGTGCAGATCGCGGTGGCAGTCTGGCTCTCCAACGGCGGCGCGGGTTTTACATTTGCCTGAAATATGATATAATCACGGTATCGTGTGCATAAACGGCATTTTTGATGCAAAAATATGCGTGGTGAAAGGAAAATGTGGGATGAAATTATCAGTATGCAATATTGCCTGGACGGCGGAGCATGATGCAAAAATGTACGGGAAGATGAAAGAACTCGGCATGGAGGGCATTGAGATCGCACCGACCAGGATCTTTCCGGATGCGCCCTATGAGCATTTAAGCGGGGCACGTCTGTTTGCGGAACAGTTAAAAAAGGAGTACGGGCTTTCGGTCGCCTCCATGCAGTCGATCTGGTATCAGAGAACAGAGAAGCTGTTTGGCAGTGAGGCAGAGCGTGAGACACTTCTTTCCTATACAAAGCAGGCGATCGATTTCGCGGAGGCTGCAGGCTGTCCGAATCTGGTGTTCGGATCGCCAAAAAACCGTGTGACGCAGGGGGCGGACTGTCATGAGACGGCGGTTCGGTTCTTTGGTGAGCTGGGGCAGTATGCGGCGGAACATCATACCTGCCTTTCGCTGGAGGCAAATCCGGCAATCTATGGAACGGATTTTATCAATCGTACCACGGAGGCGTTTGCACTGGTAAAAGAGGTGGATTCCAAAGGATTTGCGGTAAATATTGACTTTGGTACGATCCTCGCAAACGAGGAGGATCTTTCTTTCCTTACGGAGGAGAACCTTCCTTATATCAATCACATCCATATCAGTGAGCCGTACCTTGCGCCGGTGCAAAGACGCAGTCTGCATGAGGAATTTGCGAAGCGGCTTGGCGCGCTCGGCTATGACCGGTATGTGTCGGCAGAGATGAAAACGGCGGAGCAGACAGAGGATGTGTTTGCGGTACTTTCCTATATGAAGGAGGTATTCGCGTGATCGTGGAAGGAATATCCGGCGTACCGAAATATGAGTGTACGCAGTATCAGGAAAAACACTCGGATTACTGTGTGCTGATCCCGATCATCAACGAAGGAGAGCGCATTGCAAAGGAGCTTGCGCGGGCGAAAAAGGCAGGAATTGATCAGATCGCGGACATCATCATCTGTGACGGCGGTTCTACCGATGGCTGTACGGATGCGGAAACCTTAAAAAAACTTGGCGTCAATACGCTTTTGGTAAAGCGGGACACCGGAAAACAGGGCGCTCAGCTGCGCATGGGCTTTCATTTTGCACTGGAACAGCGAGAATATCTCGGAATCGTTACGATAGACGGAAACAACAAAGACAGCATAGAGGATGTCGGACGGTTTATCGAAAAATTAAAAGAGGGCTATGATTTTATCCAGGGCTCCCGTTTTATCAGAGGCGGGAAAGCGGTAAATACCCCGAAGGTCAGATACCTTTCGGTCAGACTGCTGCACGCGCCGGTCATCTCACTCACGGCGGGACACTGGTACACCGATACGACCAATGCCTACCGTGGTTATTCGGCGCGTTATTTAAAGGACGCGCGTGTCGGGATCTTCCGGGATGTCTTTATGACCTATGAGCTGCTGGCGTATCTGTCGGTGCGTGCCGACCAGCTCGGCTTAAAGACCTGTGAGATCCCGGTGACAAGGGCGTATCCGGCGAAGGGGAAAGTGCCGACCAAGATCTCATTTGTAAAAGGAAACAGCGAACTTTTAAAGATCCTGTTCGCGAATCTGTTTCGGAAATACAATGTAAAGTAAGGAAAGTCAGGGGAAGAAATGAATTACGATAAGATAATCCTCGGAGCGGGACTCTACGGCCTCTACTCCGCACTGTTTTGCGGGAGGCGGGGCGAAAAGGTCGCGGTCTTCGAGTATGATGACGCGCCGTTTCGACGTGCAACCTATATCAATCAGGCGCGTGTCCATATGGGGTATCACTATCCCAGATCTTTTTCAACGGCGATCAAATCTGCCGGTTATTTCAGACGTTTTAATGAGGAATATGGCTTTTGCGTACACCGGTCTTTTGACCAGATCTATGCGACATCAGCGGCATTTTCCTGTACGGACGCGGCGCAGTTTGAAAAGTTCTGCCGCGCGGCGGGGATCCGGTGTGAGGAAGTCGCGGTGTCGAAATATTTTAACAGCGGGATGTGCGATGGTGCGTTTCTGACCGAGGAGTACACCTACGACGCGATGATCTTAAAAAAATATTTTTTGGAGGAGCTCGCAAAGCATCCAAACGTGGAGCTTCATTTTCATGCAAGGATAAAGGATATCTGCCGCAGGGAGACGCATTATGAGGTGACACTGGCGGACGGAGGAACATATGAGGCGGGATTTCTGTTAAACGCGACTTACGCGTCGGAAAACCAGATCCTCGCAAGGCTTGGATTTGAACCGTTTCAGATCAAGTATGAACTGTGCGAGATCATTCTCTGCGAAGTGGATGAGGTCTTCAAAAAGTTTGGGATCACCGTCATGGACGGACCGTTTTTTTCCATTATGCCGTTTGGAAAGACCGGCTTCCATTCCCTCACGTCAGTGACATTCACGCCGCATGAGACGAGTTATGACACACTGCCGGCTTTTGAGTGCCAGAAGGGGAATGAAGCGTTTTGTTCGCCGGCGCAGCTTGGAAACTGCAATGAATGCAAAAACCATCCGGAGAGCGCGTGGAGTTATATGTCAAACCTGGCGAAAAAATATTTAAAGGACGAGTACCATTTTGCGTATCAGTCCTCTCTGTTTTCCATGAAGCCGATCTTAAAATCATCGGAGGTGGATGATTCCAGACCGACCGTTATCCGGAAATTCAGTGAGGGACCGACGTTTGTGAGCGTGCTGTCCGGAAAGATAAATACGGTATACGATTTGGATGAGGTGCTGATTGATGGATAATAAAATAAAAGAGGCAAATTTTGTCTCCGCAGTTATTTACATACATAACAATGAAAGAGAGATCACGCCGTTTTTGGAGTGGCTCGATACCCAGTTGGATTTAAACTTTGAAAAATACGAGATCATCTGCGTGGATGACGGCTCCATGGACGCAAGTGAAGAGGCGGTCCGCGCATATGGAAAGAACAGGGCGAAGGAAGCGGTGTCGCTGCTTCATATGAGTTATTTTCAGGGGCTTGAGGTCGCAATGAACGCGGGAGTCGATCTCGCGATCGGAGACTTTGTCTTTGAATTTGATACGGTGTGCATGGACTACAAGACTGAGCTTCTGATGCAGGTCTACCGCCGGTCGCTCGAGGGATTTGATATTGTGAGCGCTTCCGCCATGCGGAAAAATAAGTGGACTTCCAATCTTTTTTACCGTGTGTTCAATCATTTTTCAAAGACGCAGTATAAGATACAGAATGAGACGTTCCGGATTCTCTCCCGCAGAGCGATCAACCGCGTGCATTCGCTCAGTAAGACCATTCCCTACCGGAAAGTGCTTTACGCGAACTGTGGACTGCTCGCGGACTGCATTTCCTATACGCCGTCCCAAAAACTTGAGCGCAGCTTTTCCGATGAACAGGCAAAAATGCGCCGGACGCTGGCGGTGGACTCCCTGGTACTGTTTACCAACATCGGCTACAAGGCGGCGGTCACCATGACCGGAGTTATGATGGTTGCGACACTGGCGGCGGCGATCTACGCGGTCGCGGTCTTTGCGCTTGGAAATCCGATCCAGGGCTGGACGACCACGATCCTGTTTCTGGCAGTATCCTTTTTCGGGCTGTTCTCCATTCTGACGATCATCATCAAGTATCTGTCGCTGATCCTGCAGCTGGTATTTAAAAAACAGAAGTATTCGTTTTCATCGATCGAAAAGATCACAAAATAGGAGGGATTATGGACGCAATCGTAGGCTATACCGGCTTTGTCGGCTCGAATCTGTGTAGCCATCACACATTTGCCGGTCAGTATAATTCAAAAAATATCAAAGAAGCGTTTGGCAGCAGGCCGGAGCTTTTGGTCTATTCCGGTGTTCCGGCGGAAATGTTTCTGGCAAACAAAGACCCGGAGGGAGATCTTGCCATCATAAAAAACGCGATCGAAAATATCAAAAAGATCATGCCGGAAAAACTGGTGCTCATCTCCACGGTCGCGGTGTATCCAAAGCCGAACGGAGTGGATGAGACAGACGTGATCCGGACAGAGGATCTGTCAGCGTACGGTAAAAACCGGCGCTATCTTGAGCAGTGGGTGGAAGAAAATGTAAAAGACCATCTGATCGTGCGTCTTCCGGCGATCTACGGGATCCACATGAAAAAGAACTTTATCTATGATTATATCCATGTGATCCCTGCCATGTTAAATCAGGCGAAATATGAGGAGTTAAAGGAAAAAGATCCGTTTTTTACAAAATATTATACCTTGCAGGACAACGGATTTTACCGGTGCGGCAATCTTGACAAAGAGGATGCGGCAAAGCTCAGGGATTATTTTAAGCGCGTGGGATTCTCTGCGCTTAATTTTACGGATTCGAGAAGTGTCTATCAGTTTTACGCGTTAAAATATCTCTGGACACACATCGAACGGGCAATGAAGCTTGGGATCCGCAAGCTGAACCTTGCAGTGGAACCGTTATCGGTGCAGGAAGTCTATGCTTACTTAAACGGAGGGCAGTTTGTAAATGAACTGGCAAAAGAACCGTTTGATTATGATTTCCACACGATACACGCAGAAGAATTCGGCGGTGCGAACGGGTATCTGTTTTCGAAAGAACAGGTGCTTGGGGATCTCGCGGAGTTTGTAAAGGAACAGACAGAGGAATTGAGATAAAGGAGAAAACAGTTATGAAACAGAACAAAAAAAGAGCGCTCTTTTATGTGCTTCTTTTTGTGCTCGGTGTGGTGTTCGGACTTACGAAGATTAACGGACAGGCGGAGGACGGCTATCTGTTAAAGGCGGACAAAAAAGGAAATGACGATCTGATCTATGATTATCCGCTGGAAAAAGACCAGGGGGTATCCGAAGAATACCTGGTCGGAAGGAGTACGCTTGAGGGATTCCGGCTTTCTGTGGGACGGAACCAGAAGGATATCCGCTTTGATGTCAAAATCGAGGAAAAGGGCGGCGGGATAACCAGGGAATGGAAGGATCTGACAGAGCAGGATTTAGATGACAGAGGAAGGATCTGTCTTTTTTTCGACGAAAAGGAAAGAGACGCGAAGGGAAAGGTATTTCTCGTGCGGATCACGGCACGCACCGCAGGGTTAAATATCCGCATGTATCCGCAGCCGGACGGGAACCTTGGCACTTCGGATGTGGATGGCATGGCGCTTGATCTGCAGCTGATTTACGACAGGGTGAGCGTCCTTCTTGTAAATCTGCTGTTTATCCTTGGATGCGCGGTGGGAAATCTTTTGCTGTTTTTGCTTTTGAACCGCGAAAAAGTATCAATGGTAAAAGTATTTCTTCTGCTGTATGGCGCACTTGGAGCGGTATATCTCGGCGTGATCCCGTTTAGCATGGTGCCGGATGAATCCATCCACTATTTCCGTGCCTATGAGATCGCGGACGGTAATTTCATCTCGGATATTACCGATGAGGAGGGACATGCCGCGTATCTGATCTCTTATCCATGGGAGTGGGAGGAGACAAAGGATCACCTGATCACGCAGTATGAGGTGAAAGAGCAGACGGGGCTTGTGGAATCGGAAGAAAATGATGCCGGACATAGCTTTAACGCGACGGCGCTCTATTCACCGCTTTCGTATCTGCCGCAGTCGCTCGGGATCGCGGCGGCACGGCTTTTTACCGGAAAAGTCTGGATCCTGTTTCTCGCCGGCCGGATCTTTAATTTCGCGGCGATCGGTGCGGTCATGGCACTTGCGGTGCATCTGATGCCATACGGAAAGAAATATCTGATCCTGATCGCGCTCATACCGATGAACCTGCATGAGTGTATCTCGCTTGCGCCGGATGGTATGGTGACGGCGTTGGTCTTTTTGCTGATCGCCTTTGTACTGTATCTGCGGGAGCGGGGAAAAGAGCCGCTTACGCGCGGTCAGCTTGCGGCACTGTATGTGCTTGCGGTCGCGATCAGCCTTTACAAGATCGTATACCTGCCGTTCTGCCTGCTGTATTTTTTGATCCCGCGGGAACAGTTTGGAAGCAAAAAGAGATATTTTGGCCATGTGGCGGGCGTGATGGCGGCAGTCGCGGTATTTCTCGGAGGATGGATGCGCATTTCTTCACGCTATCTGTTCCCGTTCAATCCGGGCGTGGATTCCGGGCAGCAGACCCATGAAATACTGACGCACCCGTTTTTCTATGCGGGAGTTGTGATAAACACACTGGTGGAAAAGGCAACTTACTATTTTAATACCATGCTTGGGACAAAACTCGGATGGCTGAATGTGGAAGTGGATGAGATCTTGCTGTATCTGTTCGCGTTTGTCGTGGTTGCGGCGATCGCAGCGGATGCTGCAAGAAAAAAGCGCACCGACCGCCCGTTCGCGTGGGTGACGGTTTTGATCCTCGCAAGTACCGTGCTCCTAATTCTGACCAGTCTCTATGTGGAGTGGACTGCGGTGCGCGCACAGGTCGTGGAAGGGGTGCAGGGAAGATATTTTATCCCGCTTTTACTGCCGCTTTGTCTTGCGATCGCGGGAAGACGCAACGACGAAAATGAGCTTCTGGAAAATGACAGACTGGGGCTTACCCTGGCGCTTGGCGTAAACATCTGCGTGCTTGCGGTTTTGATCATAACATTTCTTCCATAAAAGGAAATTGTGGCGGAATTTGGAAAAGTGGTTGAAATAAAAAAATGATTCTTATATAATTATGCATAATAGGAATTGGGTCGAAAGGAGATTTTTTATGTACACACTAGAAGATATAAAAGCAGTTGATACTGAGATCGCAGACGCGATTTCCGCTGAATTTGACAGACAGAACAGCCACATCGAGCTGATCGCGTCGGAGAACTGGGTCAGCCATGCGGTCATGTCCGCGATGGGAAGCGTTCTGACGAATAAATATGCAGAAGGCTATCCGGCGCACCGTTATTACGGCGGCTGTGACTGCGTGGACGTGGTAGAGGAACTCGCAAGAGAGAGAGCAAAGGAGTTGTTTGGCTGTGAATACGTCAATGTACAGCCGCATTCCGGCGCACAGGCAAATATGGCAGTGCAGTTCGCAGTGTTAAAACCGGGCGACACGATCATGGGTATGAACTTAGACCACGGCGGACATCTGACACACGGAAGTCCGGTCAACTTCTCCGGTACTTATTTCCATGTCGTTCCGTATGGTGTCAATGACGAAGGATTCATTGATTATGACAAGGTGATGGAGATCGCGATGGAATGCAAGCCGAAGATGATCATCGCGGGAGCTTCCGCTTATGCGAGAACCATTGATTTTAAGAAGTTCCGTGAGATCGCGGACGCATGCGGCGCGCTTCTTATGGTCGATATGGCACATATCGCAGGTCTTGTGGCGGCAGGACTTCATCCAAGCCCGATCCCGTACGCGCACATCGTTACGACAACGACACATAAGACCCTGCGCGGACCGAGAGGCGGCATGATCTTATGTAAGGACAAAGAGATCGCCGATAAGTATAAATTAAACAAAGCGATCTTCCCGGGCATCCAGGGTGGCCCGCTCATGCATGTGATCGCGGCAAAGGCAGTCTGCTTCAAAGAAGCGCTTCAGCCGGAATTTAAGGTATACCAGAAGAACATCGTGGACAATGCGCAGGCACTCTGCAAGGGTCTGATGGACCGCGGTATCAAGATCGTTTCCGGTGGAACAGACAATCATCTGATGTTAGTAGACCTTACCAACTTCGGACTGACCGGAAAAGAAGTGGAAAAACTGTTAGATTCCGTAAACATCACGGCAAACAAGAACACGATCCCGAACGATCCGCAGTCTCCGTTCGTAACCAGTGGTGTCCGTCTTGGAACACCGGCAGTTACCTCAAGAGGATTGAACACAGAGGATATGGACAAGGTAGCGGAAGCGATCGCGATCATGATCAAAAACGGTGAGAGCGGCGCAGAGCAGGCAAAAGCGATCGTTAAGGAATTAACGGATAAATATCCGCTTAAATAAAAGAAAATTTAAGAAAAATTAAGAGTGCGCGGGATGTAATTTCGCGGCGGATATGATAGGATGATTAAGAACGAAACAGGTTTTTGATCATCCTGTTTTTTATTAAAAAAAGAAGCGAAGAGAAGATTATCTGAAATAGAAAAGGAGAAGAGATGAGGAAAAAGAAGATCGGGGTCATTCTTGGGACAGTGGCAGTGCTCGCGGCAGTCGGTGCGGGCGGCTGGTACCTTTACGGAAAGTTTTACAAAAACGCGGCAAAGAGCAGTGAGGACAAGGTATATGTGGAGTCGGTAGCAAAGATCATGCAGACGGCGACCGGCGCAAACAACCGGTATTCCGGTGTGGTTGAACCGCAGGATACCTGGGAAGTGAATCTGGATACAAGCAGAAAGCTTCTTGAGGTGTATGTGGAGGAGGGCGATGAGGTGGAAGAAGGAACACCGTTATTTTCCTACGATACCTCGGATCTGAAGCTGGAACTTCAGCAGGCGGAGCTTGAGATCGAAAATATAAACAATCAGATCACGACCTACACCGAACAGATCACAGCGCTTACAAACGAGCGGGATAAAGCGACGACCGATGACGCGAGGTTTGATTACACGACACAGATACAGACGGTACAGACTTCGATCCGTCAGTCGCAGTATGAGCTTGCGAGTAAGAAAGCGGGGATCGACAAGATCAATACCTCGATCAGTGATTCCGTGATCAAAAGCAAGATACCGGGTGTCGTGAAGAACATAAACACCGCCGGGAATGATGATACGGGATCGGGCGGCGCGTACATGACGATCCTTGCGACCGGGGAATTTCAGATCAAAGGAAAGGTCAATGAACAGAATATCGGCGGTATCAGTGAAGGACAGGCGGTCATCGTCCATTCCAGAGTAGATGAGAGCCTGATCTGGCGGGGAATAGTTGTAAAGATCGATACGGAGAGCACACAGACAGATTCGGACTCTTCGATGTTTTACAGCAGCAGTAGCGATTCGATGCAGCAGTCATCCAGTTATCCGTTTTATGTGACGTTGGATTCGGCGGACGGACTGATGCTCGGACAGCATGTATATATAGAACCGGATTTCGGACAGCAGGAGGTCAAAGAGGGGATCTGGCTTTATGGCAGTTATCTGGTGTTTGAGGAAGAGACGCCTTATGTATGGGCGGCGGATGCCGATGGAAGACTGAAAAAATGTCAGGTGGAAACCGGGGAGTATGATGAGAACCTCGATGAATACCAGATCGTTTCCGGGCTTGAGGAGACAGACCGGATCGCGTATCCGATGCCCGGTCTGTATGAGGGAGTGGAAGCAGTTGATGATGAAGCCCTGGTGGATTACAGTTCGCCGCTTTATGCCGATATGTACGGAACCGAGAGCTATGACATGGAAAGTATGTACGGAACCGAGAGTTACGATATGGAGAGCATGTATGATACGGAATATGGGGAGGTGGCGCCATGATCCTTGACCTCAGACATATTTTTAAGGACTATACGCAGGATAAGCTGGTGATACCGGTGCTTAAGGATGTATCTCTTCAGGTGGACAAGGGCGAATATGTGGCGATCATGGGCCCATCCGGATCCGGAAAGACCACATTGATGAACATCATTGGCTGTCTGGATCATCCGACTTCCGGAAGCTATGAACTGGACGGGCAGAATGTACTCGGGTTAAAAGACCGTACGTTATCCGATCTCAGATTAAACAGCATTGGCTTTGTGTTTCAGAGCTTTCATCTGATGCCGAGAGAAACCGCACTGGAAAATGTGGCACTTCCGCTTTCCTATGCGGGAGTCGGGAAGCGGGCAAGGCGTGAGGCGGCAAAGAAAGCGCTGGATCGTGTCGGGCTTTCGGATCGTGTCACATTTAAGCCGACGCAGCTTTCCGGTGGACAGAAACAGCGTGTCGCGATCGCGCGGGCCATGGTCAATAACCCAAAGATCCTTTTGGCGGATGAACCGACCGGGGCGCTGGATTCAAAATCGGGCGCGCAGATCATGGATCTGTTCCGGAAACTGAATGAAGAAGGCGTTACGATTGTTATGATCACCCACGATGAGAAGATCGCGGCGCATGCGAAGCGAACACTCCGCATTGTGGACGGTGAGATCTTAAAAGAGAAGGAGGATGCTTCATGAAAAAGAAAATTCTTGTCTTTTTGCTCACTGCGGCGATCCTTGGCGGCGGAGGCGCGGGCGGATATGCCGGCTATAAAAATTACCGGGACAAACATACGGAAGCAGAAGTCTGGTCGGTTGCGTCTTTGGACTGGGGATACTGGGGTTCGGACATGGAGTGCTCCGGTGTGGTCACCAATGATGTTGTGCAGCAGATCTATCTAAACAATGAACAGCAGGTGGAGGAAGTTTATGTGGAAGAAGGTCAGACCGTGTCGGTCGGAGATCCCCTGTTAAAATACGATGAGACTTCCATACAGTATGAGATCCAGATGAAAGAACTGGATATAGAGACGATTCAGAATAATACAGCGATCGCGGAACGGGCGTTAAACAGGTTGCAAAATATGACGCCGATCGAGGAAAAGCCGGAAGAACCATGGATCGAGGAGGATACCGAAGAGGAAACGACAGCAGATGTGACGCCGGAGGACGACCGGGAGGACTGGCTTTTTCAGCAGCAGGAGGACAGTCAGCAGTCCGGAAATCCGAATGAGATCAGCGATGCATATGACGCGGCGGATCTTGAGACCGATGAAGCCTGGGAAAATGTGATCGAACCGGAAGTTACCGAGGAACCGGTACAGCCTGAGGAAGAGCCCGAAGAGGACACGGAGGTGGAGATCGGCTATACAAAGGAAGAACTGGCAAGGGAGATCTTAACGACCAAGAATAAACTAAGGGATCTGGATGTAAGCCTGCGCACGGCGCAGCTGGAGCTGACCAAATTAAAAAAACAGGCGGAGGACGCAACGGTATACGCGTCCATAAACGGTGTGGTAAAGACGCTTCAGGATGTGGACAATCTGCCCGGTGACGGCAGCGCATTCCTTGTGGTCACAGGATCGGACGGACTGTATGTCAAAGGGCAGATCGGCGAGCTTTTGTTAGATCAGGTGACACCGGGCACACCGGTCTCACTGACTTCCTGGCAGAGCAATGCCATGTGTGACGCAACGATCACGGAGATCGCGGAATACCCGTCCGACGGTGGATACTACGGTTCCGGCAATCCAAACAGTTCCTATTATGAGTTTACCGCGTACATTGAGGATGCGGGAGCCCTGACAAATGGAGAAGCCGTGGACATCACGATCCAGGGAGATCAGGATGTGTCCACAGGCGCGATCTATCTGCAAAAAGCCTATGTCAGAAAAGAAAACGGAAAGTATTATGTTTTAAAAGAAGACGGGGACGGACGGCTCAAAAAGCAGTATGTAAAGACCGGAAAGACGGTATATGGAAGTGCCATAGAGATCAGATCCGGTATTACGGCGGACGATTATATTGCCTTTCCCTATGGGAAAACAGCAAAGGAAGGCGTTCGTACCAAGCAGGCAGACACCACCTATTATGGGATGACAGAGAGGAGGAGTGCGAATGTTTGAGAATATCCGGCTTTCGTTTAAAGGCATCTGGTCACACAAAATGCGCTCCTTTTTAACGATGCTCGGCATTATTATCGGAATTGCGGCAATTATCGCGATTGTTTCCACAATTAAGGGGACAAATGAGCAGATCAAGGAAAATCTGATCGGATCCGGGCAGAATACGGTGAGCATCCAGCTCTATCAGGGCGATTATCCCTATGACATGAGTTATTCCGAGCTGCCGGCCGGGGTACCGGTCATCGGGCAAGAGGAGTTAGAAGAGATCCGGCAGGCAGACAGGGTGAAAAACGCGTCGGTTTATCTGAGCCGTCAGGATTATGACGGAGTATATTATCTTGAAAATTCACTGTCCGGCGGATATGTGATGGGGATCGATCAGAATTATCTTGCCACCTGCGGTTATATTCTGCGGGAGGGACGGGGATTTGATACCTCTGACTATGAGAATTACCATAAAGTGGCGCTGCTCGATGAAAATTCGAGTGAGGCGCTGTTTCAGGGAGAGGACGCGGTCGGAAAGACGATCGAGATTCAGGGGGAACCGTATCTGGTCGTGGGGATCATAGTTGCGCAAAAGACGTTTGAGCCGGTCATAAACAGCATCGATGACTATTACACTTACGCGGAAGACAGCAGTGGAAAAGTCTACATACCGGATACGACCTGGCCGATCATTTATCAGTATGATGAACCGCAGAATCTGATCGTGAAGGTGGAAAGCACGGATGATATGACTGTGGTCGGAAAGGAATGCGCCGGAATTTTAAACGACCACTTAAGCGTTTCCGACGATACGATCCAGTATAAGGCGGAGGATCTCTTAGAGCAGGCAAAACAGATCCAGGAACTCAGCGCGTCCACCAACACAATGTTGATCTGGATCGCGGGGATCTCCCTTCTGGTCGGCGGTATCGGCGTTATGAACATCATGCTCGTGTCGGTGACGGAGCGCACGCAGGAGATCGGGTTAAAGAAAGCGATCGGGGCAAGAAAAGGAAAGATCCTGGCGCAGTTTCTGACCGAGGCGGCGGTGCTCACGAGTTTCGGCGGACTCATCGGTGTCGCAGTCGGGATCGCGCTTGCCGAGATCATCGCAAAAGTGAGCGAGACACCGGTTGCCATCAGTGCTCCGGCGGCCGTGGGAGCAGTGCTTTTTTCCATGGTGATCGGAATCCTGTTTGGGATGCTGCCGTCGTATAAAGCGGCAAATCTGGATCCGATCGAAGCGCTGCGGCATGAATAGCGGAAAGATAAAAAACAGAAAATAATGGAAATAAAAAGTGCATTATATTATAATGGACAGGCAAACCAAACACGAAAAGAGGAGGAGTTATCAGAAAATGAAGAAAAAATGGCTAGCTGGTATACTGACAGTCGGTATGCTGTTTGCTTCCACTCCAACCACACTGTTTGCAGAGCCTTTTCAGGCAGAGAGTGAACAGATCGTTGTCGAGGAGACAGAAGCGGAGGCAGAAGCAGAAGCAGAGGATGACATGGCGCTCCCGGAGGCGGAAGCAGGGGAAGAACTGTTTGCGGCAGAGGACGGAACAGACGAGGAAACAGATATTATTATGGACGCGCCGGAGGGAGATGTGATTGAAACAGAATCCGGTGTGCCGGAAGGTACTGTGTTCCAGGAAGAAGTGATCGGACAGACCGAGGATGGACAGGATATCTACGGTGGTTATGTTGAGGCACCGGAAGATACCGATGTACCGCTTATGGATGATGTGGAACTGGAAAATGAGGCGCTGACGGCATCTTCGATCCCGGCGACCTACAATCCGAAAGCTTCGGGATTTACCGGAGGATATAAACTTCCGGCAGTGCGCAACCAGAATCCGTATGGAACCTGCTGGACATTTGGTTCGCTTGCTTCGGCGGAAATGAGTCTGGCGCGCAAATATAATGTGTCAAAGGATCTTTCCGAGCTTCAGCTTGCGTATTTTACCTATCACGGAGGCAAGGATCCGGTTGGTGGAACTGCCGGGGATTCGGTAAGCTATCTGTCTAATGCGTCGGAGAATTATCTGGATCGTGGTGGAAACTATATCTATTCCACAGTATCTCTGATGAACTGGAGAGGGGCTGCGGATGAATCCACAGTTCCGTACAGCAAGGCGAGCAGCACCTTAAGCAACGGACTGAGCAGCGGGTATGAATATAATAAGGATACTGCACATGTGCAGGGGTATTATCTGATCGATATAAAGACCAACCCCAATGGTGCGAAAAAGGCGATCATGACCTACGGAGCGGTTGCGGCAAGTTATTATCACAGCGACAGCTACTACAACTCAAGTACCAATGCGTACTACAATTATTCATCCGCCTATACGAATCACGCGATCTCTATCGTAGGATGGGATGACAATTTTTCAAAGACCAATTTTAAAAAGCAGCCGTCGAGAAACGGTGCCTGGCTGATCCGTAACAGCTGGGGCAAAGATAACATGAGCAAGTACGGATATTTCTGGATGTCCTATGAGGATACATCTTTAAAGAATGCGGCATATGTATTTTTGACAGAGCCGGCAAACAACTATGGACATAACTACCAGTACGACGGAAGTATCGCGTCTGTCAATATCAATATGGCTTCGGGCGGTAAAATGGTAGCGGCGAACGTATTTCAGGCGAATTCAAATGCGTATGAGGAATTAAAGGCGGTATCTTTTGTATTGCCGGAGAATTCCAAAGTCAATTATAAGATCCGTGTATACAAAGATCTCAAAGACGCGTCCAATCCGGAAAGCGGAACTTTGATATCATCGGCGACGACAACAGGAACGACTTCCTATGCGGGAGCGTATACGGTCAAGTTGAATAAGAGCGTAGTTTTAAAGAAGGGGACAACGTTCGCAACGATCGTTGAACTGGAAAAGTCAGGAGAGAGTATATCGGTTCAGGCAGAACAGAGCACAACCTTATGGAATTCGATCAAGTGTGTGGCAACTGCGAAGAAGGGACAGAGTTTCTTTAAATCCGGAACAAGATGGGTTGATTATGGTGTAAACCACAATAAGAACTTCAGAATCAAGGCATATACAAGCAATATCACACCGGCTACTTACAAAGTTACGTTTAACGCGAACGGTGGTTCTGTGGGTACGGCATCCAAAACGGTAGTATCTGGGGAGGTATACGGAACACTGCCGACGCCGACCAAATCAAACAGCCAGTTCCTCGGCTGGTTCACAGATCCGAATAGCGGAACGCAGATAAAATCAGGAACGACCGTAACGATCAAAGCAAACCAGACGCTGTACGCGCACTGGAAGACTTACGGTACACAGGTGGGAAGCTATGGCGGAAAGACCTTTATCAAGGGAAGCGATGGAAAAACACGCTGCTACAATGAAAAAAATCAGCTGGTGACAAACCAGTTTGCTTTTGACGGAAGTTATACCTACTATATGCAGGCGGACGGAACATCGATGAAAGACCGTCTGACTTACCATCCGGACGGAGAGCATATCATCTACTTTGACACGGAAGGACATGAGGTATTCACGAACTTCCAGTACTGCCCGAGTGTGGGATATACCTGCTACTTCGATTCCCAGGGTTATCTCTATAAGGATCAGATCACATTTGTCGGAAACAGCGTATACTATCTGAACGCAAACGGCGCGATGGAGCAGGGAGGCTGGTTCCAGTTCGCGAACGGTGTGGACTATGGATACGCAAATTCGAACGGAACACTGATCACAACCGGATTTTCCAGTGATCCTTACGGAAGAGTTGTATTCTACCACTGGAACGGAATGGTGGCAAGAGGACTGATCTCTGACGGAACCTATTATTACAATATGGATACCACAGACGGTCATTATCTTGGACAGTTCCCGGTACAGTAATTACCGGTAATACCGAAAGAATGAAATAGAAATAAAAAGCAGAAAGCTGTATGCTGTTGTTCGCAGGATTGCGGGCGGGGCATGCGGCTTTTTTGCGCTTTTTGGCGGGAATAGGCTGAAATAGCGATGGAAAAGAAACGGCGTTTATGGTATAATGAGCATAAAAATGTGACTGTATTACAAAGGAGGATAATGTATGCGAAAAAAATGGCTGACCGGTGCTTTGGCGGCGTTTTTCATTTCCGGGATGATTCCGATGACGCTTTGGGCGGATACCACGGACAGTGATGAACTGACTGTGACAGATGTCACCCTGATCGATGACGGGGAAACCGTGTCGGAAAATGAAGAGGAGACAGAAGCGGCCGGTGGATACCTCAGGACGACGGATGATATGGACGTGCCGTCGCTTTCGGAGGAGGACGGGTCGGAAGCGCTTTTAAGGGATGCCGAGGTTCCCTCGGTATACAATCCGAAAGCATCCGGATTTACCGGAGGATATACACTGCCGGCGGTGCGTAACCAGAATCCCTATGGAACCTGCTGGGCATTTGCGTCTCTCGCGTCATCGGAGTTGAGCCTGCTGCGCAGCTATCAGACCTCAGAAGATCTGTCGGAGCTTCAGCTTGCGTACTTTACCTATCACAGCAGCACAGACCCGCTTGGCGGCACAGAAGGGGATTCTGTGTCCTGTGTTTCGGATGCGTATCCGAACTATCTGAATCTCGGTGGAAATTATAATTTTTCAGTGGTATCGATGATGAACTGGATCGGTGCTGCGGATGAAACGGCGGTTCCGTACAGTAAAGCCGCAGCGACATTGAGCAGTGGTCTGGATGCGTCTTATGAATACAGCTATGATGTCGCGCACCTGCAGAACTATTACAGGATCAATATCAAGACAGATCCGCAGGAGGTGAAAAAGGCGATCATGGAGTACGGCGCGGTCGGAGTGAGTTATCTCGACCGATTGTTGGCCTATTCCTACTCCACGAATGCGTACTATAACAATACGACGAGTGGAGACGGACATGCGGTCACGATCGTTGGATGGGATGATGCTTTTTCCAGGACCAATTTTGGCAGTGACAGTTCCGACCAGCCGTCTGCTGATGGCGCATGGCTGATCCGAAACAGCTGGGGCAGTGATGATATGAGCCGGAACGGATATTTCTGGATGTCCTATGCAGACGCGTCCTTAAGCAATGCTGCATATGTATTCCTGGCAGAGCCTGCGGATAATTATGACCATAATTACCAGTATGATGGAAGCATATTGTCATCAAACCTCAGTCAGAGCAATGAATTTGCTGCTGCAAATGTATTTACATCAAAGGCGGAAAATGGAGAAAAATTAAAAGCAGTATCGTTTGTGCCAACTACTTCAGAAGTTACTTATACAGTTAATATTTATAAAAATTTAACAGATCCTAAAAATCCGGAAAGTGGGACGAAGATTTCTGAAGCGACAACGACAGGAACTACCAGTTTTGCAGGAGCTTATACGGTAAAGCTAAATCAGGAAGTAGACTTAAAGAAGGGAGATACGTTTTCTGTAATTGTAAAAGTAAAAAAAGACGGACAATCAGTTGGACTTCAAATGGAACGCAGCGAGAGCGATTTTGATGGGGAATTTAGAAAATCTGTTCACTGTGTGGCCAGTGCTAAAGATGGACAGAGCTTTTTGTGGGGATGGGCAAGTGATTGGAGTAAGTTGACATGGAATGATTATGGCGCCAGTGATAATGCAAATTTCCGCATCAAAGCGTACACAGTGGATGCTGCACATACGCCAGTTAGCACATATACGGTACATTTTGATGCAAACGGCGGAAATGTAGCTACATCTTCTGTGGTCGTGACAAAGGGAAAGACCTACGGAACGCTTCCGACGCCGGCCAGAGATGGTTATGAATTTCTCGGATGGTACACCGATGCGAGCGCGGGAACCCGGATAAAGGAGGATTCGGTCGTTTCCATTTCTGCGGATCAGACGCTGTACGCGCACTGGAAACAGACGCAGGTAACGCCATCGGAACCGGAGACACCATCGGGTACATTGGTGACAACTTATAACAGGATCTCATTTTATCGGGGAAGCGACGGAAAGCTCAGATGCTATGACAGCAATAACACGCTTTTGATCAACCGGTTTGTCTTTGACGGAAGTTACACCTATTACATGCAGGCGGACGGAACCCCGATGAAAGACCGCCTGACCTATCATCCGGACGGCGAGCACATCATCTATCTTGACACGGAAGGGCACGAAGTGTTTACGAACTTCCAGTACTGTCCGAGTGTGGGATATACCTGCTACTTTGATTCCCAGGGTTATCTCTATAAGGATCAGATCACGTTTGTCGGAAACAGCGTATACTACTTAAACGCAAACGGCGCGATGGAACAAAGCGGCTGGTTCCGGTTTGCAAATGGTTTGGACTACGGATTTGCAAACAGTGACGGAACTCTGATCACAACCGGATTTTCCTATGATCCGTATGGCAGAGTCGTGTTCTATCACTGGAACGGAATGGTGGCAAGAGGACTGATCTCTGACGGTGTCTACTATTACAGTATGGATACCACGGACGGACATTACCTCGGGCAGTTTCCGGTGCAGTAAGTTCCGGTGAAAAATCAAACAAAAAAAGAAAGCTGTATGCATGACCTGGATTCACAGGCGTCGTACAGCTTTTTTGTCTAAAACAAACCTTAAACATTTTCCCGGTTGGTTTTTAAACAGTTTTTCTCTACAATAATCAATTATATGGGGCGGATCGAACAGGCATCTGTGGCACGTTTTTGATAATTTACTCAACAATATTTATAAATATGCACAGCCGGGCACCCGGGTATATCTGAACCTGGAGCGGAGGGATGACAAGGCCTGCCTGATCTTCCGCAACACCTCGGACTTTCGATCGCGGGCAATCTGACTGAACTTATGGGCGGAGCGTTCCAACTGGATGTGGATGGAGATCTCTTTAAAGTCACACTGGCGTTCCCGGAGACCGGTGCGGACTGGCAAAGTGAATAAAATTTCACATACAATTAAAAAAAATCTCGGTAGATTTTGTTCCCTAAAAAGGTTGAAAAAAAAGGTCGGATATGATACACTTTTTACAATTTAGGTATAAAAAGCAGGACTATGGTTTTTCGCCTGTCCTGCACTACCTTTATACGGAAAAGTGATCGATGAAAAAGAGATTTTACCTCTTTTTTTTTGAGAAAAATTAGAAAGGACAGGTAAACGAATGAAGGCTTTTCTTATACTCGAAGATGGGAATGTATTTACCGGAACCAGCATCGGTTCCACAAAAGAAGTCATAAGTGAGATCGTGTTTAACACATCCATGACGGGCTATCTGGAGGTTCTGACCGATCCGTCCTATGCGGGACAGGCAGTTGTCATGACTTATCCGCTGATCGGAAATTATGGTATCACACCGGATATGGAGTCAGGACGTCCGTGGCCGGATGGCTATATTGTGAGGGAGTTATCCAGAATGCCGAGCAACTTCCGCTGCGAAGGCACGGTCCAGGATTTCCTTACCAAACACGACATACCGGGGATCGCAGGCATCGATACCAGAGCGCTGACCAAGATCCTGCGTGAAAAGGGAACCATGAACGGTATGATCACCACAAATGAAAATTATAATGTAGATGAGATTATTCCCCGTTTAAAAGAATACAGGACCGGAAATGTGGTAGACAAGGTCACCTGTACGGAAAAGAGAGTATTAGAAGGAAAAGGAAAGAAAGTTGCGTTGATGGATTTTGGCGCGAAAGAAAATATTGCCCGTTCTTTAAATGAGAGAGGCTGTGAAGTGACGATCTATCCGGCACATACTTCCGCAGAGGAGATCCTTGCGGCAGATCCGGACGGCATCATGCTCAGCAATGGACCTGGAGATCCAAAGGACTGTGCGGACATCATAAAAGAGATCAAAAAATTATATGATTCGGATACGCCGATCTTCGCGATCTGTCTCGGACATCAGCTGATGGCGCTTGCAACCGGAGCTGACACACACAAGATGAAATACGGACACAGAGGCGGAAATCATCCGGTCAAGGATCTCGCGACCGGTCGTGTCTATATTTCCTCACAGAACCATGGCTATGTGGTGGATACGAATACACTCGATAAAAATATCGCAGAGCCTGCTTTTGTAAATGTAAATGACGGAACGAACGAAGGATTAAAGTACATCGGAAAAAATATTTTTACCGTGCAGTTTCATCCGGAAGCGTGTCCGGGACCGCAGGATTCCGGCTATCTGTTTGACCGGTTTATTGAAATGATGGGAGGAGCGAAATAATGCCAAGAAATAAAGAGATCAAAAAAGTATTAGTAATTGGTTCAGGTCCTATCGTAATCGGACAGGCAGCGGAGTTTGACTATGCAGGAACACAGGCATGCCGCTCCTTAAAAGAAGAAGGCGTGGAAGTGTGTCTGGTAAACTCAAACCCGGCTACGATCATGACCGACAAAAACATCGCGGATCAGGTTTATATCGAGCCTCTTACCGTTGAAGTATTAAAGCAGATCATCTTAAAAGAAAAACCGGACAGTGTGCTCCCGACTCTCGGCGGACAGGCTGGCCTGAACCTTGGTATGGAGCTTGCGGAGAGCGGATTCCTCGCAGAACATGGCGTGAAGCTGATCGGTACGACGGCAGAGACGATCTACCGTGCGGAAGACCGTCAGGCATTCAAGGATACCATGGAAAAATTAAATGAGCCGGTAGCGGCTTCCCTGGTCGTACACAATGTGGAAGACGGTATTAAGTTCACCAACACCATCGGTTATCCGGTCGTACTGCGTCCGGCCTACACACTTGGCGGAAGCGGCGGCGGAATCGCGCATGATGAGAATGAACTGATCGACATCCTTTCCAACGGACTGCGTTTGAGCCGTGTCGGAGAAGTACTGGTAGAGCGCTGCATCGCGGGCTGGAAAGAGATCGAGTACGAAGTAATGCGTGATGCCGCAGGAAACTGCATCACCGTATGTAATATGGAAAATATCGATCCGGTCGGTGTACATACCGGAGACAGTATCGTAGTTGCTCCGTCCCAGACGCTGGGCGACAAAGAGTATCAGATGCTCCGTACATCCGCGTTAAAGATCATTTCCGAGTTAAATATCACCGGTGGATGTAACGTACAGTACGCACTCAATCCGGAGTCCTTCGAGTACTGCGTAATCGAAGTGAATCCGCGTGTCAGCCGTTCTTCCGCGCTTGCATCCAAAGCGACCGGATATCCGATCGCAAAGGTTGCCGCAAAGATCGCGCTCGGTTATACCTTGGACGAGATCAAGAACGCGATCACCGGAAAGACTTACGCAAGCTTTGAGCCGATGCTTGATTACTGCGTAGTCAAGATCCCGAGACTTCCGTTCGATAAATTTATCACGGCAAAACGTACTCTGACCACACAGATGAAAGCGACCGGTGAGGTCATGAGTATCTGCACCAACTTTGAAGGCGCGCTGATGAAAGCGATCCGCTCCTTGGAGCAGCATGTGGACAGCCTGATGTCCTATGATTTTACCGGACTCTCCGATGAAGAACTGGAAAAACAGCTTCATGTGGTAGATGACCGCAGAATCTGGGTGATCGCGGAAGCACTGCGCAGAAAAGTGGATTACAAAAAAATCCATGAGATCACAAAGATCGATGAATGGTTTATCGATAAGCTTGCGATCATCGTTGAGATGGAAGCAGCGTTAAAGAACGAGCCGCTCACCGTAGAGCTCTTAAAAGAAGCAAAACGCATTGAGTTCCCGGACAAAGTGATCGCGGAACTGACCGGAAAATCCGAAGAAGATATCAAAGAGATGCGTTACAGAAACGGTATCACCGCAGCGTTCAAGATGGTAGATACCTGTGCGGCAGAATTTGAAGCGACCACACCGTACTATTATTCCTGCTTTGGCAGCGAGGATGAAGTCATAAAGACAAACCCGAAGAAAAAGGTACTGGTACTTGGTTCCGGCCCGATCCGTATCGGACAGGGTATCGAGTTCGACTTCTGCTCCGTACACGCGACCTGGGCGTTTGCGAAAGAAGGATATGAGACCATTATCATCAACAACAACCCGGAGACCGTAAGTACCGACTTTGATATTGCGGACAAGCTCTATTTTGAGCCGCTTACACCGGAAGATGTGGAGAATATCGTAAACGTGGAGCACCCGGATGGAGCAGTCGTTCAGTTCGGTGGACAGACTGCGATCAAGCTGACCGAAAGCCTGATGAAAATGGGTGTGCCGATCCTTGGTACCAAGGCAGAAGATGTCGATGCGGCAGAAGACAGAGAGCTATTTGATGAGATCCTTGAGCAGACCGGAATCCCGAGAGCAGCAGGTGGAACCGTCTACACAGCCGAGGAGGCAAAGGCAGTCGCAAACCGTCTGGGCTATCCGGTACTGGTGCGTCCGTCCTATGTACTTGGCGGACAGGGTATGCAGATCGCGTTCTCAGATGAAGAGATTGAAGAATTTATGGCGGTCATCAACCGCTATGAGCAGGATCACCCGATCCTCGTTGATAAATACTTACAGGGAAAAGAGATCGAGGTTGACGCCGTGTGTGACGGAACCGATATCCTGATCCCTGGTATCATGGAGCATATCGAGCGTACCGGTGTCCACTCCGGAGACAGTATCTCCGTATATCCGGCGCCTACGATCAGCGATACGGTAAAAGAGACGATCGCGGAATACTCCAGAAGACTGGCGAAAGCGCTGCATGTCATCGGACTGATCAACATCCAGTTCATCGCCATGGGCGAAGAAGTGTATGTGATCGAAGTAAACCCGCGTTCTTCCAGAACCGTTCCGTACATCAGCAAAGTAACCGGAATCCCGATCGTTGACCTTGCGACAGAAGTCATCATCGGAAAGAAGATCCGTGACCTTGGTTATGAACCGGGACTTCAGCCGGCGGCAGATTATTTTGCGATCAAGATGCCGGTATTCTCCTTCGAGAAGATCCGTGGTGCTGAGATCAGTCTTGGACCGGAAATGAAATCAACCGGTGAGTGCCTTGGAATCGCAAAGAACTTTAATGAAGCACTCTATAAGGCATTCCTGGGTGCTGGTGTCAAGCTGCCGAAGTACAAGCAGATGATCATCACTGTAAAAGATGCCGACAAGCCGGAAGCGGCAGAAGTCGCAAAACGTTTTGAAAAACTGGGCTATAAGATCTACGCGACCAGAAGCACCGCGAAATTCTTACAGGAAAAAGGTGTGGATGCGCTCCGCGTTAACAAGATCTCCCAGGAATCTCCGAATGTCATGGATCTGATCTTAGGACACAAGATCGATCTGGTCATTGATACACCGACTCAGGGACGTGACAAATCCAGAGATGGTTTTCTGATCCGCCGTAACGCGATCGAGACAGGCGTGAATGTCATCACAGCAATGGATACGGCAAACGCGCTTGCAACCAGCCTGGAAAATGCGGAAGATACGCTGACACTGGTCGATATCGCAAAGGTAAAAGACCAGGGCAGCAACTAAAAATAAATAAAATCGGGGCTCGTAAAAGCCCCGGTCATCAATAAAAAAACACCCGGACCGTGAGACCCGGGTGTTTTTGATATAAGATTTATGACTGACCGTGCGCTTTCTCACGGAGCATTTTTCTGCGTTTCTTTTTGCGGAAGCGTTCTGCGGTAGCTTTAAGCGGTTCGTCCGCGATAAACTGTTTTAAAGTATCCTCGTCCATGACGATACGGTTGTCCATGGTCTTCATGACATCACGGATCTGGAAAGGACTGCGGGAACCGGTCGCATTCAGATCATACAGTGAATTGTCGGAGAACAGAAGCAGCAGCGGATGAGAAAAATCACCCTTGGAATCGTCGATGACCAGAGCCTTTTTGCCGTTGGTGAGATCGACACAGCTTCCCGGAGGAAGGATGTGGATGCTCTCGGCAAGCGCTTTTACAACATCCTGGTCATAGGCTTCTGTCTGTCCTGCGATCGTGCGGATCGCTTGAAATTCAGAAACCGGATCGCCGTTTAAGTGCATGGCGGTCATACGGTCAAACGCATCCGCAACCTGCAAGATCTTGGTGCCGTCGAGCCATGCGATGCGCGCGTCACCGGCGAGACTGTTAAGATTCGGGTGGATATCATAGCGCACCATCTGTGAGATGTATGCCAGGGCTTTGTCCGGAAACACAAAGGAGGAGGACAGGCTGTTCAAAAGCTCATACGCGGAAAGGCGGTGAGACTGGATCAGCTTGATATCCTCAGCAGAAAGATCGTCTCCTTTATCGAGGATCTCCTGCGGAACAAAAATATATCCATAATCATAAAGCAGTGCCGCGGTTACCAGCGAACGCTGAATGGCAGCGGAAGCTCCGAGTGTATGGGAGATCATGGCCGCGAGGATCGCGACGCTGATCGAGTGCTTGTATACAAAATCTCCCGAACTGCGGATATTCTGCGTGAAATTCAGTTTGTGATCCAAGGAACCGTAATCACGGATGATGGATTCTACGAGAAGATCGAGCGTCTTTGGCGGCTTTTCGTTCTTTAACAGATTCACGTTGTTGCGAAGCTGGAACATTGCGATGGTCTGGAAACGCTCAAAATCCAGTTCTTCCTTGGAAAGCGGCGGAAGCGGTTCTGCCGGTTCCAGAATATAAACGCCGATCAGCATGAAATTCTGGATGTTGTTGATAACCTGGACGCTGAGCCTTGTGTCCCTCTCATAGAGAAGAACGCCGTTTTTGTTATAGATCGGTTTCGCAAGGCGCATACCGGGTCTTAGATCTTTGCTTTCTACAAATTGCATAATAAATACCCTCCCTGATCTGTATATTGCGTAAAAGTAGTATATGGTATTTTCCATTTATGTAAAGAATTTTAGCATATTGAAACCTGAAATACAATAATGTATAATCTGTTTCAGATATAATTTCCAAAAGCAGAGAGGAGAACCGATGCACGGATTCCTTTTAAATACGAAAAGATTAAAAAGAATGGCGGTGTGTGTGTTAAGTGCGGCACTGCTTATCTCACTCCCGGTTTACGCGGGGGCAAAGAGCAAAAAAACAGATACGCAGCAGAAACTGGAAGACACGCAAAACCAGATCAACAGTTTAAATGAACAGATGCAGGACGCGCAGAGCCAGATCGACAGCTTAAACGCGCAGAAAAGCGAGATGGAAGAAAAACTTGGCGGCTTGAACCAGCAGCTCTCGGACATCAGCACATCCTTAGAACAGATCGAGACCGATATCGCAAATAAAAATCAGGAGATCGAGGACACCAAAGCAGCGCTCACCGAGGCGGGACAGCGGGCGGACCGGCAGTATCAGGATATGAAGCTGCGCATCCAGTTCATGTATGAGAACGGGGACGACACCTTCATGCAGCTTCTGTTTGAGTCGGATTCCTTCTCGGATTTTCTGAATAAGGCGGATTATGTGGAAGAGATCACGGCGTATGACAGACAGATGCTCGATTCCTACCGGCAGACCCAGGCAGACATCGCGGCGCAGGAGACACAGTTGGAGGCAGAGCAGGCAGAGCTTGTCGCCTTAGAGCAGCAGATGAGCGACAAACAGGGCGAGCTGTCTACGGTCATCGCGGATACGCAGACCAGCATCTCGCAGTATGCCGCCAATATCTCCGACCAGCAGAGCGTTGCGGATGATCTGCAAAGACAGATCGAGGAACAGCAGGCTTACGAGCAGCAGCTTGAGATACAAAAGGCGCGGGAAGATGCGGCAAGGCTGGCAGAGATCAAGCGGCAGGAGGAAGAACTCGCGGCGGCAAAGGCGGCAGCGGCAAATTCCGGAACTGCCAGCGCACCGGTGAGCGTGGCGGCTGGAGATCAGGCACTGCTTGCGGCGTTAATATACTGTGAAGCGGGCGGAGAGAGCTATGAAGGCCAGCTTGCGGTAGGCAGCGTGGTCATGAACCGCGTGCGCAGCCAGGCATACCCGAATTCCGTTTCGGGCGTCATCTATCAGGGCGGACAGTTTTCGCCGGTGGCAAGCGGACGTCTGGCAACGGTGCTCGGATCCGGGCTTACGTCGGCATCCTGCAGCCAGGCGGCGCAGGAGGTCTTAAACGGCAACATTACAAACGGCTATCTGCATTTCAGACAGAATAACGGAGTCATCGAGGGAAGCGTGATCGGAAACCACGTCTTTTATTAATGAAACGCGGACAAAAAAAGATAAGAGGGGCTTATTTGTGACACAATGTACAAAAAGTCCTTCTTTTTTTTGACTTATTCGAAAGAAATTAAATAGAATGAACAAAAACAGCGGAAAGCGTAGAAAAAAATATTTTATACCTTGCAAAGGGGAAAAATATATGCTATTCTAAACATGTAAAAAAGAGCCAGAAAATCAGGCGTTTTTATTTTTTTTTCAAAAGATTGTTAAAAAATTAACATCTATATTTTCAAATCTTGAACAAACAAAGAAGAAAAGGAGACGAGACAATGGCAAAGAAAGTTGTTTTAGCAGGCGCTTGCCGTACGGCAATCGGAAAAATGGGTGGAGCATTAAGCAATACTCCGGCACCGGAATTAGGAGCAATCGTAATTAAGGAAGCATTAAACAGAGCCGGCGTAAAACCGGAAATGGTTGATGAAGTATTAATGGGATGTGTTATCCAGGCTGCACAGGGACAGAACGTTGCACGTCAGGCATCCATCAAAGCAGGTTTACCGATCGAAGTTCCGGCAGTTACCTTAAACGTAGTCTGCGGTTCCGGTTTAAAATGTGTAAACGAAGCAGCAGCTCAGATCCTTGCAGGTCAGGCTGATATCGTTGTTGCCGGTGGTATGGAAAATATGTCCATGGCTCCGTATGCTATGACAAAAGCTCGTTTTGGTTATCGTATGAACAATGCAACGATCATCGATACCATGGTAAATGATGCACTTACTGATGCATTCAATCACTATCATATGATGATCACAGCAGAAAACGTATGTGATAAATATGGAATTACCCGTGAAGAACTGGATGAGTTCTCAGCAAACAGCCAGCAGAAATGCGAAAAAGCGATCGCTGAAGGCAAGTTTGACGATGAGATCGTTCCGGTACCGGTTAAAGTTAAGAAAGAAACAGTTATGTTCGCAAAGGATGAAGGACCTCGTGCTGGTACAACAAAAGAGTCCCTGTCCAAATTAAAATGCTGCTCAGGCAAAGAAGGCGGACTGGTTACAGCTGGTAACGCTTCCGGTATCAACGACGGCGCTGCAGCAATCGTTGTTATGAGCGAAGAAAAAGCAAAAGAACTCGGTGTTACTCCGATGGCTACATGGGTTGCAGGCGCTCTTGGCGGTGTTGAACCTGAAATCATGGGTGTTGGCCCGGTTGCTTCTACAAGAAAAGTATTAGAAAGAACAGGTCTTTCTATCGACGATATGGACCTGATCGAAGCAAACGAAGCATTCGCTGCTCAGTCTATCGCAGTAGCAAGAGATCTGAAATTCGATATGTCTAAAGTAAACGTAAACGGTGGTGCGATCGCACTTGGACATCCGGTTGGAGCATCTGGATGCCGTATCCTTGTTACTTTATTACATGAAATGCAGAAGAGAGATGCGAAGAGAGGTCTTGCAACACTGTGCATCGGTGGTGGAATGGGCTGCTCTACAATCGTAGAAAGAGACTAATTTTCTCAAAAAAGAAATAAACGATTTACCCGGGAAGTATTTACTGCTTCCCGGATATTGTGTTAAAATAACACTGGAATTATTTAAAAAATTCTAATCTCACAAGGAGGATATATCATGAAAGTAGGTATTATTGGTGCAGGAACCATGGGACAGGGTATTGCAAAAGCATTTGCCCAGGTGGAAGGCTATGAAGTAGCTCTTTGCGATATCAAGCAGGAGTGGGCAGACGCTGGAAAAGAAAAAATCAAAAAAGGCTATGCCAGACTGGTAGAAAAAGGAAAAATGACCCAGGAAGCAGTAGACGCGATCGTTGCAAAGATCACTCCAGGTTTAAAAGAAAATCTGTGTGCAGACTGCGATCTTATCGTAGAAGCTGCATTTGAAAATATGGAAGTTAAGAAGACAACGTTTAGCGAATTAGACAAGATCGCAAAACCGGAATGCATTTTCGCTTCCAACACATCCAGTCTTTCTATCACAGAGATCGGAAACGGACTTACCCGTCCGATGATCGGAATGCACTTCTTCAACCCGGCAGACCGTATGAAACTTGTTGAAGTTATCGCAGGTGTAAATACTCCGGCTGAGACTGTTGAAGCAATCAAGAAGATCGCCGTAGAAATCGGAAAGACTCCGGTACAGGTAAACGAAGCAGCTGGTTTTGTTGTAAACCGTATCTTAATCCCGATGATCAACGAAGCAGCTTTCATCAAGATGGAAGGTGTTTCTGATGTTGCTGGTATCGATGCAGCTATGAAACTCGGCGCAAATCATCCGATGGGACCTCTTGAATTAGGTGATTTTATCGGTCTTGATATCTGCCTTGCAATCATGGATGTACTTTACAATGAAACAGGCGACAGCAAATATCGTGCTTGCCCGCTGATCCGTAAGATGGTTCGTGGCGGAAACCTTGGTGTTAAGAGTGGAAAAGGTTTCTATGTATACAATGCAGACCGTACCAAGACAGCGATCGACGCACAGTAATATTAAATTAATGGAGGAAGTTAAATCATGGATTTCAGTTTAGACAAAAAACATGAAATGGCAAGATCCTTATTCAGAGATTTTGCTGAAAATGAAGTAAAACCTCTGGCTCAGGAAGTAGATGAGACAGAAGTATTCCCGCAGGGAACAGTTGATAAAATGGCAAAATACGGATTCATGGGAATCCCGGTGCCGAAGGAATACGGTGGACAGGGCTGTGATCCTCTTACATATGCTATGTGTGTAGAAGAGTTATCCAAAGTATGCGGTACTACTGGTGTTATCGTATCCGCGCATACTTCTCTTTGCATCGATCCGATCATGACTTATGGTACGGAAGAGCAGAAACAGAAATATGTAACTCCGCTTGCAAAAGGTGAGAAGCTTGGTGCATTCGGTCTTACTGAGCCGGGCGCTGGTACAGATGCTCAGGGATGCCAGACCAAGGCTGTATTAGATGGAGATGAATGGGTATTAAACGGCTCCAAGTGCTTCATCACAAACGGTAAAGTTGCAGATGTTTACATCGTAATCGCGATCACAAGCATCACAGAAGACAAGAGAGGCAGAAAGAAGAAAAACTTCTCTGCATTCATCGTAGAAAAGGGAGCTCCTGGATTCTCATTCGGAACAAAAGAAAAGAAGATGGGTATCCGTGGATCATCTACTTACGAACTGATCTTTGAAGACTGCAGAATCCCGAAGGAAAACCTGCTCGGACCGGAAGGAAAAGGTTTCCCGATCGCTATGCATACACTTGACGGTGGACGTATCGGTATCGCTGCTCAGGCACTTGGTATTGCAGAAGGCGCTTTAGATCGTTGTATCGAATATACAAAAGAAAGAAAACAGTTCGGCCGTTCTATCGCTCAGCAGCAGAATACACAGTTCAAACTGGCTGATATGGCTGCAAGAGTAGAAGCTGCACAGCTTTTAGTATACAAAGCAGCAATGGCTAAGGCTACTCAGAAGGTATATTCTGTAGAAGCAGCAAAAGCAAAATTATTCGCAGCAGAAACCGCTATGGCAGTTACAACAGAAGTTGTTCAGTTATTCGGTGGATACGGATACATCAGAGAGTACGATGTAGAGCGTATGATGCGTGATGCTAAGATCACTGAGATCTACGAAGGAACTTCTGAAGTTCAGCGTATGGTTATCTCTGGCGCATTATTGAAATAGTCGTGATCCGGCGGAGTGAGAGCTCGCTCCGCGTTCGTAAACAATAAAAAATAAAAACAAGGAGTGAAATTACCGTGAAAATAGTTGTATGTGTAAAACAGGTACCGGATACCAAAGGCGGAGTTAAATTCAACCCGGACGGTACTTTGAACAGAGCTGCAATGCTTACTATCATGAACCCGGATGATAAAGCTGGTCTGGAAGCAGCACTTAGATTAAAAGATCAGTATGGTGCAGAAGTTACCGTACTTACCATGGGACTTCCGAAAGCAGATGAAGTTCTTCGTGAAGCAATGGCAATGGGCGCTGACAAGGGCGTTCTTGTAACAGATAGAGTATTAGGTGGAGCTGATACATGGGCTACTTCTACTACAATCGCTGGTGCAATCAGAAACCTTGACTATGACCTTATCATCACAGGTCGTCAGGCTATCGATGGAGATACCGCTCAGGTTGGTCCGCAGATCGCAGAGCATCTTGGACTTCCGGTTATCTCTTACGCACAGGATATCAAAGTAGAAGGAGATTCTGTGATCGTACAGCGTCAGTATGAAGACAGATATCACGAAGTAAAGGCTAAAATGCCGTGCCTCGTTACTGCATTATCTGAATTAAATGAGCCGCGTTACATGACTCCGGGCGGAATCTTCGATGCTTATGACAAAGAAGTTACCGTATGGGGCAGAGCAGACTTAAAGGATGTAGATGATTCTAACCTGGGTCTTAAAGGTTCACCGACCAAGATCGCAAAAGCATCTGATAAGGTACCAAAGGGTGCAGGTGAGATGTTAGAGGGTGATTCCCCAGACGCATTAGTTGCAAGCTTAATCGGAAAATTCAAAGAGAAACATATTATCTAAGAAATAAAGGAAGAGTGGTGAACAAGATGGGTTTAGAAGAATATAAAGGAGTATATGTCTTTGCACAGCAGGTAGACAACGTATTAGATGGCGTTGCATTCGAATTACTTGGAAAAGGTAAAGACTTAGCAAAAGATTTAAATACAGACGTTACAGCAGTATTACTCGGCTCTGGTGTAAAAGGTCTTGCAGACCAGTTAGCAGAGTACGGCGCTGACAGAGTTATCGTTGTAGATGATCCGGAATTAAAGGATTACAGAACTGAGCCGTATGCACATGCACTCGCTTCTGTTATCAACGAGTACAAACCTGAAATCATGTTAGTTGGTGCAACAGCGATCGGTCGTGACCTTGGTCCTACCGTTTCCGCAAGAGTTGCAACAGGTCTGACCGCTGACTGTACAAAACTTGAGATCGGTGATTTCCCGATCAATGCAGTTGGAAATCAGCCGCAGAAACACAATCAGTTACTGATGACCCGTCCGGCATTCGGTGGAAACACAATCGCTACGATCGCTTGCCCGGATAATCGTCCGCAGATGGCTACCGTTCGTCCGGGTGTTATGCAGAAGATCGCTCCGGTTAAGGGTGCTAAGGCAGAAGTTGTTGAGTACAATCCGGGATTCACACCGAACAACAGATATGTAGAAATCTTAAATGTTGTTAAGGCAGTTAAGAATACAGCAAACATCATGGACGCTAAGATCTTAGTATCTGGTGGACGTGGAGTTGGTTCAAAAGAAAACTTCAAGCTGTTAGAGGATCTTGCAGAGGTTCTCGGCGGAACTGTAAGCTGCTCCCGTGCAGCTGTAGAGAACGGCTGGTTACCGGTTGATCTTCAGGTTGGACAGACAGGTAAGACTGTTCGTCCGCAGATCTACTTCGCAATCGGTATCTCTGGAGCTATCCAGCACGTTGCAGGTATGGAAGACTCTGATCTCATCATTGCAATCAACAAAGATGAAGGAGCTCCGATCTTTGATGTAGCTGATTACGGCTTAGTTGGAGATTTAAATAAGATCGTTCCGGCTTTAACAAAAGCATTAAAGGAAGAAATGGCTGAGAAATAATCCGATTCGGACCTGGCATTTGAAAGAATAAGAGGGATGCACTTTTTGTGCATCCCTTTTTGCGTGTTTGCATAGAATAACAGCAAAGAGAATATGGAGCAAAATTATGGATATTTTGCGTCAGGCGAAAACACCGGAGGATATTGTGCCGGTTGATGTACCGTATACATCCTCTCTGCTCGCACGGATCCTCGGAGATCTGGCAGACCGCTATCCGTTTATCGAGATCGGCGAGGCAGGCAACAGCGTTATGGGGCGGAGGCTTTATACGATCCGGCTGGGACAGGGGCAGACCGAGGTATTTTACAATGCATCCTTTCATGCGAATGAGTGGATCACAACGCCGCTTTTGCTGAAATTCGCGGAAGAGTACGCGAAAGCCTATGCAGCCGGTGAGAGGCTCTACGGGGTACACACATCGTTTCTCTATGAAAATTTCAGTCTGTATCTGATGCCCATGGTAAATCCGGACGGAGTGGATCTTGTAAATGGCGAGATCGATGGTGGTGCCTACTATGAGCTGGCAAAGCGGATCAGCGGAGATTATCCGGCGATTCCGTTTCCAAGTGGCTGGAAGGCGAATATCAATGGTGTTGACTTAAATCTTCAGTTTCCGGCCGGATGGGAAAATGCGCGCGAGATCAAATATGAACAGGGATTTACGTCACCGGCGCCCAGAGATTTTGTCGGGACGGCACCGCTGTCGCAACCCGAGAGTATCGCGGTCTATCGTTTTACCACACAGCATGAGTTCCGGCTGATCCTCGCATATCACACGCAGGGAGAAGTCATTTACTGGAAATACCTTGACTACAATCCAAGACAGGCAGCCCGTATCGCCCGGTATTTCGGGGCGGTCAGCGGCTATGAGGTCGCGGTGACACCGGTCGCGTCCGGTTATGCGGGGTATAAAGACTGGTTCATCCAGACCTATAACAGACCGGGGTATACCATAGAAGTCGGACGTGGAGAAAATCCGCTCCCGGTCACACAGTTTCCGAAAATCTACGAGGATAACAAAAGGATCTTACTCGGTGGCATGACGCAGCTGGATCCGGAGGATCTGTGAGTTGAAAAAGCAGGCGTATTTGATATAATAAAAGACAGACGGAAAAAAGAAACAGGAGATGAAGAAAATGAAATATAAGACAACAAATGATCTGGCGGGATTTGACTTTACAGAGGCGTATATCGGAGAAATCCGCGCGATGAGCGATACATTTACGATCGGGCTTGACAATGTAAAGATCTTACCGGAAAATACAAAGAACCGCGACATCCGCAAAATGCGCACGAATGAACTGGTGTTAAAGATCCGTGACGCGAAGATCGTGGACTTTGTGGAAGAAGGTTATAAAGTTTATGACGCGAATGGAAATTTAAAAGAAAAAAAGGAAGACCGCGTGGTTTCTGCCGATGCGTATACGGAGGAATTTAAAAAGCTGATCGGCTGCGTGATCTATACGCTGAAAAAAGAAGGAGATATCTATGAGATTTCCATTGATACGGAAGATCATACCTATCTGATCAAGGTTTCCGGAACAGAAGACACCGAGGAATGGGAGCGTTTTCTGAATCTGGATGCATAGGAAAATGTTTTTGGGTCATACTACCTTTTGGACGTTCAGGTAAAACGGAAAGGAATGGGAAGTATGACAAAAAGAATTTACCGGATATGCCTGGCGGTTGCAATTATAGTGATTGGAATTGCCGGCATTTTTTATTATATGAATTATAAGGAAAGCGAATCTTTTTCCAATGATGCAACGCTTGTGCAGTATACGGTAAGCGGGGAGGGGGAAGATCTGCTGTGAGCCAGGAAGAAACACTTTATATCAAGATAGACCAGAATATCCTGGTGCATGACTACCATGTGACCTTAGGCGATATCGCAAAGCTGGAAAGCAGTGATAAGAGCATGGTCAGACAGTTAAAACAAAAAAAGATCTACTCGTTTGAAAAGCCGAAGGGAAATTTAAAGAACAAAAAGCAGATACAGGTGATTTCCATCATGAAGGTGATCGCGTGGATCCATGAGGAATATCCGAATGTGGATATCCAGAATATGGGCGAACCGGATTTTGTGCTGGAATACGAGCCGAAGAAAGAGGAAAACAAGGTCTGGGACTGCACAAAGACAGTTCTTCTTACGATCCTCGTCTTTTTCGGGGCGGCATTTACGATCATGGCGTTTAACAACGATGTTTCTATCGATGACGCGTTTGAGAAGTTTTATCTGCAGGTGATGGGAACGGAATCCAACGGGATGACGGAACTGGAAGTGTCATACTGTATCGGACTGCCGGTTGGTATTTTAGTGTTCTTTAACCACTTTGGAAAGAAGAAGATCACGCCGGATCCGACACCGATCCAGGTGGAGATGCGCAAATACGAAAAGGATGTGGATACGACCTTTATCGAGGAAGCGGGAAGGGATGGGCACAGTCTGGATGTGGATTAGGCATGCTTTTTTGGGATTGTTCGGTTTTTCCGCGGGCATTGCGATCGCTGCGGGAACATTCGCGTTTATCATTATGATCGGGATCGTGCCGCGGATCGCGGCGAGAAGCAATACGGCAAAGCACACATTCTGCTATGAAAACGCGATCCTGCTTGGAGGACTTTGCGGGGATCTCTTATCGGTCTTTTTAGATGTGCAGATTCCGGGCGGCAGACCGCTGCTGATCCTCTATGGCTTCTGTGCCGGTATTTTCGTCGGCTGTGTGGCGGTGGCGTTAGCGGAGATCTTAAAGGCACTGCCGATCTTTTTGCGGCGTGTGCGCATGAAGGAGGGACTGCCGTGGGTCGTACTTTTTATGGCACTCGGAAAGATGCTCGGCTCTTTCTTTTATTTCTTTTTTGACATGGCGGCGCAATAGTGGATGTGCTATAATAGTCCCAAAAAGAAAGAGAGAGCGGGATTGTCATGGTAACTTCGATCGCAAGACAGAGTATTGTCATCAAATGTAAATTAAAAAAATCCATTTTGCTTGGAAATTATGAATTTTATTACGCGGCGGGACTGATCGGAAAGCTGACGGGGCAGACGTTTGATTTTGACGTGTCGCCGGAGGAGATGAGCGCTGCGGCGCAGGAGGCGTTAAAGAATTACACGCCAAAGGATGACAGGGAAGAATATCTGGCGCATATCTTTTCCAATTATAAGCCCGATGAGGAAAAGAACGAGCAGATGAAGGAACTTTTCTCGTGGGGGCTTACAGAGAACGCGATATGGCAGGAATAGAAAGAAGAAAACAGCAATCGGATGACCGGTTGCTGTTTTCTTTTTCAGGTACAATATCGGAACGTCCGGTCGGTTAAGATACGGGCGAAGATCAGTCCGAACGGCAGTGCGATGATGATAAGGAACGCGGACGCGAACCAGGAAGCCGAAGTGGTGAGCGACATGATACCCAGATTATAGATCGCGCGGTATAAATAAAGGCCGGGAACCATGATCACGATAGAAGGAACGGTGAGTGAGATGCGGGGATAGCCTGCCTGATTTTTGATCAGCGAGGCGAGAAGCCCGGCAACCAGAGCACCTAAAAAAGCGGCGGCAGCCGGCGGAAACGCAGTCAGATCCACAAGCTCAAGACGGAACGTGTTTGCGATCGCACCGATCATGGCAGCCGTCGCGGCGAGCCGTTTCGGGCTGTTGAACATAATGGAAAAACCAAATACGCCGCAGAAGCTGGCAAGCAGCCGGAAAATGAACTGCAGTGGCAGCGGAAGGGCAAGCGGTGGAAAATCTACCGGCGCAAGATGTAAAACCAGTGCCATGATCCAGGCGGTCATCGTTGCGACAACGATAATGATGATCGCGTAAGTCAGACGTTCAAGGCCGGAACGCATGTCAAGCTTTGCAAGGTCGATCCCGCTTGTGATAAATGGAAAGCCGGGGATGATAAAGAGCATGGAGCACACATACCCGGATTCATGCTGGAGCGAGATTCCAAAGATCATTTCCGCGATCCGGAGGAAAATGGTATAGATGAGGCATGCCGAGGTAACAGACGCGACAATGCCAAGAAACAGCGTAAAATGATGTTTCGTTAGTTTACAGCGGACAAAATTGCCGATCCCCGCTCCGCAGAATGCGAATAACATTTCGAGCGGACCACCGCCAAGCAGGAAAGTAAACGCGCTGCATGCGAGCGCAGCGGCAAAGCCGAGCGCAATGGGCGAGTAGAGTCCGTGTATCCGTTCGATCTCGTCCAAATGCCGGTGGAGCTGTTCGCCGGATAAGTATTTGTTTTTGGTCGGAAATTCATTGATAAACTGTTCAAGCCGGTTGAGCTTTGAGGTGTTGACACCGGTATTGGTCAGACAGAGTGACTGGGAAAAGCAGCGTTCTCCGTCAAAACAGGTATACTCGATCGACATGAGCCCGATATCCGCCGAACAGGTGATGCCTAAATTTTCAGATAATGTGTTCATGGAACTTCTCACACGCCATGCTCCGGTCCCGCAGGAGAGCAGTATAAGACCGATCCGCCCTATGACAGAGGCTTTTGCGGTTAAGTCTGCCTGTGTGATGGGCAGATCACTGTCTGGTGTTACATAGTCATGCCAGGGGATATCCATATGATTTTTAGGGATGATTCTTTGCGGCATAAAACTCACTTCTTTCCGTTCATCTGCTTTTTGTTTCAGTATAGCCGTTTCATTTGGAAAGTCAAGAATGCATTTCTGAAATATAAAAATAGTATAACAAATATATGAAATATACTTTTTACATATTTAAAATCGAAACGTATAATACAGAAGGATTGAAAAGACGATAAAAAGCAGATGAAAGGAGAGGTCGCAATGCCTACCATTTTTCCAAGAGAAGAAAAAGCAGAGCAGTTATTTGAAAAAATACTGAAAAATCCGGATGCCTGTGAGCGGCTGAAGGAGACATTTTTTGATAATCTTCCGGATGTAGATAACCCGGAGGCGGATACCAGGGACGTGACCGGGGTTACATTTACAAGAGCCCTGTTTCAGGCATATGAAAACAAGGATTTATCCGCATTTCTGATGGCAGTATGCGGAAACAGCATGTTTGACCTGCTTCGGAATTCTTTCCTGATACCGATCCGTTTTAATGATAAAGGAAAAACAAACCCGATCCTGCTTACCGATGAAACAGGCGGTCTGCGTAAGGATATCGGGATCCACGTTCCGGAAAAGACCTATCAGAAATTTTTAAAAATATATAAGAATAAAGAACAGATCCCGCAGGTTGAAGAATATTTGGCATACGGTTTCCGCGAAGCGCATCAGTATGATGAAGCGGGAACGGCGGTTGAAAGCGTGGAGATCGGTCAGCATCTGGGCGTGCTGCTGCTTTACCGGATGCCGGAAGAGATAAAGGAGCATCTGACGGACGCGGAGATCTATGTCCATGTCTGGGATGCGCTGATGCGTGTTCAGGATGTTCTGCCACGGGCGTTTATGTATTACGGCGAAATGGAATGTGGCGGACAAAAAAGTGCTGCCGGGGAACTTGGAATCTTTCTTCCGATGAGCCGCTTTGGTGAAAAAATGGAACGAAATATCGAACTGGCAAACGGAATAGCGCTTGGAGTTCGGGAGGAAATGGAAGCTTACGGCACAAAGTTTGAAAAATAACAGGCTGAAAGGACCATGATATATGCGTGGATATGAGAGAGAACAAACGAGAAAAGATCTTATGGATCACAGACTGGCGGACAGTCTGAAAGTACTGATACGGCAGGAGCCGCTGGAAAAGATCACAATAAAACAGATCACAGATGATGCCGGGGTCGTAAGACCGACATTCTATCAGCATTTTGCGGATAAGTACCGGCTGGTCGAGTGGATTTTACAAAAGGAACTTCTGGTACCGGCAGAGCCGCTGCTGATGCAGGGCGAAATGCCGGATGCTGTACTGATGTACGCAAAAAAGGTCTGGGAGAGTGGCGTTTTTTATAAGAGGACGGTCGCGTCGGCGGAAGGACGGATGGTCGTTCAGAGGTATTTACAGAGTTACTTTAAAAAGATCGTGATACAGCGTTCTATGGGAAAGCACATGGAAAATCCGAGCATTTCCGCAGAGTGTTTCGGACAGAGTATGGCATTCTGGCTGATCCAGTTTATGGAGCATGGTGAGCAGAATGCAGTGGAACTGGAATGTTTAAATTATATTGCGCATTCGATGGAAAGCATGCTGAATGTCCGCAGCAAATCTGCATAGCGGAAAAAAGAAAAGGGAGCAGAGTGAATAAAACTCTGCTCCTTTTTGCATACTAAAAAGGAAATAAAAACAAGTGACTGGAAAAGAGGAAAGAACGTGGATAAGAAAGAAAAAAAACAGATGCAGCAGGAGGCATACAACGAGTATGTAAAACAGGTGACACCGACACACAACCTTGCCGCGAATATGGCAAAGGCGTTTCTGGTCGGAGGCGTGATCTGCGTGATCGGTCAGTTTATCTTAAACATCTGCAGAAACTACGGGCTGGACAAAGACACCTCCGGTTCCTGGTGCAGTATGCTTCTGGTGCTTTTGAGTGTTCTTCTGACAGGCTTTAATATTTATCCGCAGATCGCAAAATTCGGCGGCGCAGGCGCACTCGTCCCGATCACCGGTTTTGCCAATTCCGTTGCCGCTCCGGCGATCGAATTCAAAAAGGAGGGACAGGTTTTCGGGATCGGCTGTAAGATCTTTACGATCGCGGGACCGGTCATCTTATATGGAATATTTTCGAGCTGGGTGCTTGGATTTATTTACTGGATCTTAAAAATATGTGGGGTGATGTAATGTTAGACAATAAGAATGAACTTCCGATGGGACTCGGATTCGGGCTTGCCATGAATGAAAAGGCAATGAATAATTTTTCCGCGATGGGAGAAGAAGAAAAGCATCAGGTGATCGAGGCGGCACGCAATGTGCGCTCCAAACGTGAGATGCAGAATCTGGTGAACGATATCGCAAATCTGGATGCGATGGTTTAAACGGGATCGCAGATACAATACAAAAGAAACGCAGGAACTGCCGGTTCGACAGTCCCTGCGTATTTTTTAAAGGTCAAGCGCGCTTTTTACCACACTGGATACCAGGCCTTTGGAAGAGATGGTGCTGCTCTCCTTCGGTCCGTTTGCGGAGGACATGGTCGTGCCGTTAATAGTCGGCGCGAGCAGGATCTTTCCGGTGCCACGGTATACGTTTACAAATCCTTCGCCGTTGATCGCGGAGCCCATCAAGCTTTTGGAGGATTTCTCTACGGTAAACTGCAGGGAGGAAGACCAGGCGATCGCCATGTTTCCATCGATCTTTACGGTATCGTTTTGTACTTCGATCTCAAGTAACTCCTCTCTTGGAACCGGGCTTTCCAAAACCGCGATGCCCTGACCGGTCAGTGAGAGATTAAAAAGTCCCTCTCCGCCAAGGAAAGCAGAGGAAGCGTTGGTTCTGGATACGATCTTTTCATCCAGACTTGCGTCACAGGCAAGGAACAGACCATCGTCCAATACGATGCCGCCCTCCCACGCGCCGATATCTTCTAAAATGATATAGCGGTAAGTCGGCTCTAACATCAAAAACCCGGATCCGCGGTAGATCGGTTTGACAGCGGATTCGTTGGTGACAGCACCTTTGAATGCCTTGCCGATAAAATCACCGACACCTTTTACACCGGTCTCGGATTCGACCTGACCTGCGGCCCACTGCATGGCACCCGCCTGGATGCGGACAGCGGAATTGTTCAGGTTACAGAGAACCTGACGTTTGCGCACGTTCATTTCGTGCATAAAATAAGCAACAGACGCGTATGCCGGGGAAACACTCATATCTTTCTGATGTTCGAATACCGTAAACACGCCTTTGTTTGCGATGGCAGTCATATTTGGATTATTTGCCAGATTGTTAAGTGATATCATTGGTACCTCCTGATATAGATAAATATTTTAACTAACTCCGAAATCATTATAAAGGAAAATATTACCGGCTGTATAGGGAAAGTGCAAAAATTAAGAAAATCTGAATAAAATAGCAAAAAAGAAAGGGTCATAAGAGAGTATGGAGCAAAAAGACTGGAAGCCGGGAATCCGGGCAAAACATTTTTCGCTGTCCGAGGAAGACGGCTGTATCCGTGATGAGACGGGGCGCATGTACCGTGCGCAGTCAAAAAATGTCTACAAACCGGAACAAAAAGAGAGGCAGGGCGGTATTGCCGCGGATGATTTTCCATGGTAAACTAAACAAAGGATCAAAAAGATACCATCAGACATACAAGGAGGATAAAAAGATGTTGGAAAAAGGAATCCGTGGTACACAGACGGTTATGGTAGATGAAAGCAATACAGCAAAGACAATGGGAAGCGGAACGCTTCAGGTGTTCGCGACACCGGCGATGACAGCGTTAATGGAAAAAACCGCTTGGATGAGCGTTTCCGAGTATCTTGAGGAAGGATCAGGAACCGTGGGTACTTTGTTAAACGTTAAGCATATGGCACCGACACCGGTCGGCATGAAAGTGACCTGCGAGACAGAGCTGACCGAGATAGACGGACGCAGACTGGTATTCCATGTAAAGGCGATGGATGAGACCGGCGTGATCGGAGAAGGCGAGCATGAACGTTTTATCATCCAGAATGAGAAATTCCAGGCAAAAGCAGACAGCAAACGGACGAAATAGGCATGTCGGTTTACGATGAGCTGTTAAAGACACAGACGATACCGCACGCCTATGAAAACTGGGCGGAGTACCGGAGAGAACTGACCGAGTATTTGACCGGTGTCACCGATGCCGGAAGTACGCTTGCGGTATTCGGGGCAGGCAGCTGCAATGACCTCGATCTTTGCATGCTTCGGGAACATTTCTCACAGATCACGCTGATCGACTGCCAGAAGGAGAGCATGTTCGCGGCACTTGAGACCTATCAGTTAAGAGAGGATGCGTCGCTGGTATTAAAAGAGGCGGATTTTCTCGGGATCACACCGGCGGAATACCGGGAATACGCGGATGATGTGCTTCGTATGATCCAGGTAGAGGGAAAAGATACCGATATGTCGGAAGTGGCGGAGTATGCGATCCTCCGCATGAAGGAACTTTACGCGCGGGCGGAACGAAGACCGCTTGATTTCGGGGAAAAGACCTACGATTACGCGATCGCCGCCGGTGTCCACAGTCAGATCAACAACATGTTTGCCTGGCTCTGGCAGGTCTATCTTGAAGCAGTCGGAACGTGGGAAACTACGGTGTTTGACTATGTAAAACAAAAGAATGAAGAAGTGATCCCCCGCTTTCAGGAGGCGTTTTACCGTTCTGTGAAAAAGGGGGCGGTACTTGCGTGCGAGCGCAAGCGGATTGGCAGAGACGGAGGCATCCAGGGCGCGTGTCAGGCGTTAAAGGACGCCATAGACCGTCAGGACGCAGGAAAATGTCTGATCGATGAATCGATCGCCCTGCGCTGGCCGTTTGATACCGCACAGGGCATTACCTATCAGATGTCTGTACTTCATATTGTTCCGGCGTAATGCCGGAACTTTTTAATTGGAAGAAGTCTTTGGCTCATCCGGTGGCGTCGGTGTCTTTACCGATGGCTCTGCCACGGATGGTTCCGCTACCGTAGGTGCGTTTACGGTGGGCTCTGTGACCGTAGGAGCAGCGACCGTGGGCGCGGTTTTGGATGTATTTCCCGAAGAAGCAGAGGTCTCGGTCTCTTCGGAAGAAGTAGAACCGGTATTGGAACCGGCACTTGAACCAGTATTTGAACTGGTATTTGAATCCGTATTCGGAGTTGTTGTCTGCGGAGTTGGGATCTCACTGCCGCTTTCATCATAAGTTGTCACATTTCCGTTTTCATCCTTGATTGTTGTGGTGGAAGAAGGCTTTAAGTCATCCTCGCTGTACGGGAAAGAGACACTCGATTCCGTGCTCTCGTAGACGGAGTTTGCGGCATCCTGTTTCTCTTTTGTGCTGGCAGAAGAGGAAAAATATCCGTGGGAATACATCACGCACACGATAAATGCCAGGATCAACGCCGAGAAGCACAGAAGTAACGGAAGCGTCAGAACTTTCTTTTTCGGAGCTTTTTTGAACGTCAGCTCACATGCGATGGAATCCCATACGAGCCGCGCAAATTCCGTGGTACTCACAAACTTTTTGTTTTGCAGTTCCAGCGCGTGGTATACCAGCTTTAAGTTGAACGGATATAGAACTTGGCCGTTTTCCGGTGCCGACTGGAGATACGCTTTCTGCAGGACGTTTTTGGTGCGGTTTAATTCCCATAATACCGCGGATTCCGGACATTCAAAACAGACGGACAGCTCCTGGGCTGAGAGTCCGTCGTGAAAGAAACTTAAAAATAAGATACGCGGAAGCGTGGGAAGCTCTTTTAACTGCCCCTGCAGGATATGCGAGCAGGTCTCAAGATCCATGCATCCGAGAACTGATTCCGCACCGGGATCTAAGGACACAGAGAAGACCTCGCTGTTTGCCGCTTGCGCGAACGCGTCGATGCTGTTTTCCACAAGAAGCTTGTGGTAACGGGACAGCAGGCGTCTGGACAGCCATTTTTCCAGGTCGGTGCCGGGCGTGAGCTCCGCGATATGTAAGTAGCAGGAAAGATAGACCTGCTTGATAAATTCCCGGCATTCCATCAGGCTTGGAAAAAGATATTTTGCCCTTGTGTAAACATAATGAAATGTTTTGTTATAAAATGTAATAAAACCGTTCTGCTGCGCGCCCTTTATCTGGCGGATGGCAGTTTCCAGTTCAGGATCAAGCATATAAAAAACCTCTTTTGTCTGTCATTTTTTGATATGAAAATATTTTATAGCATATTCCTGCAGGTTTCAAGGGGTGTGGGACTGCGTTTGCAAAAAATATAAAAAATTTATAAAATTTGCATTGACAAATGTCAGAAAGTGGATATAATAAGGTTCATAAAGCAAAGGCGCTTAAGGAGAGATCCTTAGGCGCTTTTTTTGTTGCTTTGCAATGTTTTTAACGCGTGGAATGTTGTGTAATACTACTAGTTTCAGTTGAGGAGGAATGATTATGACTTATTCATCAGCAGATGTCATCTGGACGCTTGTTGCAGCGGCAATGGTTTATTTTATGCAGGCCGGATTCGCAATGTGTGAAGCAGGTATGACGAGAGCGAAAAACACAGGTAATATATTAATGAAAAATATGATGGACTTCTGTATTGGGACACCGATCTACTGGCTCATCGGATTTGGCATTATGTTTGGCGGAAGCGGAGCGCTCATTGGCGGTTTTGATCCGCTGATCCGTGGAACTTATGATTTCGGAACACTTCCGACCTGGTGCTATGTAATATTCCAGACCGTGTTCTGCGCGACAGCAGCAACGATCGTTTCCGGAAGTATGGCAGAGAGAACAAATTTCGTAGCGTATTGTCTGTACAGTTTACTGATCTCCGCAGTGGTTTATCCGATCTCCGGTCACTGGATCTGGGGCGGCGGCTGGCTTGCGCAGCTTGGCTTCCATGATTTTGCCGGAAGTACCGCAGTACATATGGTAGGTGGTACGGCAGCATGCGTCGGAGCAGCGATCTTAGGACCGCGTATCGGTAAATATGACAAGAACGGAAAACCGCGTGCAATTCCGGGACACAACCTTGCACTGGCAGCACTTGGCGTATTCATCTTATGGTTCTGCTGGTTTGGTTTCAACGGTGGTTCTACCACAGCAATGAGTACAGACGCGGATCTCATATCAGCATCCAGCATCTTTATGACAACAAACCTTGCGGCAGCAGTTTCAACCTGTACCGTAATGATCGTAACATGGATCCGTTACAAAAAACCGGATGTTTCCATGACATTAAACGGAGCGCTTGCAGGTCTGGTAGCGATCACCGCAGGCTGTGATCAGGTAACACCGGTCGGCGCATTCTTTATCGGACTGCTTGCAGGTATCTTGGTTGTATTTTCCGTAGAATTCTTTGATAAAGTAGTAAAGATTGACGATCCGGTCGGAGCGATCTCCGTACACGGAGCGTGTGGAGCGCTTGGAACCCTGTGTGTCGGACTTTTCTCCACAGACGGCGGACTTTTCTATGGCGGCGGTATCCATTATTTCTTAGTACAGCTTCTTGGTATGGTATCCGTGATCGCATGGGTGGTAGTAACAATGCTCATTATTTACAAAGTGATCGACAAAACAGTTGGCTTACGGGTACCGGCAGAAGTTGAGATCGATGGTCTTGATATCCATGAACATGGCCTTGCAAGTGCATATTCCGGATTTGAGATCACAGAGATCTCCGGAGCGCTTGATGTCAACGAAAACACAGATTTAGGGGAGGATGATGTCGAGAAGGCAACTCCGTCACAGGTTGATGCAGCAGTCAAAGTGGTAAAACAGACCACCATCGGTGGGGCAACATCCAGCGGAATGCACAAAGTATCCATTGTGGTTAAGCTTTCCAAATTTGATACCTTAAAGAAAGCGTTAAATGACCTCGGTGTTACCGGAATGACGGTTACACAGGTTATGGGCTGTGGTATCCAGAAAGGCGCCGGAGAGTATTACCGTGGTGTTGAAATGGATGCGACCCTTCTTCCGAAAGTCAAGGTAGATGTCATTATCGGAAATCTGTCTGTGGACGCGGTAGTGGAAGCAGCCAAGAAGGCACTTTACACCGGACATATCGGAGACGGAAAGATTTTCGTATATGATGTTACGAAAGTTGTTAAGGTTCGTACCGGTGAGGAAGACCTTGCGGCATTGAAGGACGTTGAGTAAAATCATATAGAGTACAGGAAATAAGCGAGCTGCGCAGTTGCACAGCCCGCTTTTGCGTGTTTTTTGGACGTTTTTCAGCGAAACTAAAAACCTAAAATTTTCGAAAAACACACGAAAATTGGTCAAAACATCCAAAAACAGCACAACTGCTTCATTAAAATTGACGAAATGACCAAAACACTCTTGCATTTTTTTCGATAAATGGTATTATAAGAGTACGAAAACGATTAAGTAAAAAGCAGGAGGGTGTTTTTATGAAGAAAAAAGTGATTAGTACCTTATTGTGTGCATCAATGTTAGCATCCATGGTTGCAGGATGCGGAAGTTCAAGCGACAGTAGCACAACAGCAAGCACCGGAAACGATGCAGCAGCTTCTACCGAGAGCATGGGCAGCTCAACAGACAGCACAGAGAGCGCAGGCGGTTCAAGCTCAGGCTCACTTGCTTACACAGGAGATCTTGAGATCATGCACTTCTCAACAGAAGAGGAATCTCAGGGAAATGGTGGTTCCGATGGTATGCGTACCGTATTACAGCAGTGGGATGACGCAAACCCGGATATCACACTGACACAGACCGTTCTCGCAAACACAGATTACAAGACACAGATCCAGACACTTGCAAACGCGGACGACCTTCCGGATGTATTCCTGATCCAGGGTATGAACGTAAAAGCATGGGCAGATCAGGGACTGATCCTCGACCTGACCGATACGATCAACAGTTCTCCGTATGCAGCAGATTACAAACAGGATTATTTCACACCGTTTAAGGATGCAGACGGAAAGATCTACGGATTCCCGGTACTGACCGGTGGAACCTGTACCGTAGTTGTTTATGATTCCGCAGCATGGGAAGCAGCTGGATACGACAAATTCCCGGAGACATGGGATGACGTAGAAGCAGCAATTCCGAAGTTACAGGAGGCCGGATATCAGGAAGCGATCGCATTTGGTAACAATGCACAGTGGCAGATGAACTCCTGCTTCCTTTCCACATTAGGTGACAGATATACCGGAAAAGACTGGTTCCAGTCCATGATCAACAAAGGTGGCGCATCTTTCGAAGATCCGGAATTTGTAGCAGCGCTTACCGAAACACAGAGATTATTCAAGGATACCGATATCTTTAACAAAGACTTTAACGCAATCTCCAATGAAGATGCGCGTGAGTATTACATTTCCGGTGATGCACCTGCATTCATCGGTGGTAACTGGGATGTTTCCTATATTCAGGCTTCTCTGGAAGGAACAGATCTCTATGATACAACAAAATTCGCAGTATTACCGCAGCCGGCTGACGCAACTTATGACGCAGACAGCCAGAACATCGGTCTTGGCTACGCTGTAGCGATCAATGCGAAATTAAAAGATGATCCGGACAAACTCGCAGCAGCGATCGACCTTGCTGAGTACATCACCGGACCGGAATTTGCAAGCTTTGTAGCAGACAAATATGCATTAGGCGGACTTACCACAGTATCTGATGTTGATTTAAGCAAATTTGACCAGTTCACTCAGGACTTCTACAACTACTCTTATGTAGATACCACACCGTGTGAAATCTATGATTCCTACTTATCCAGCGATATCTGGAGTGTAGTAAACACAGATCTTCAGGATATGGTAAATGGTGACAAGACACCGGAAGAAGTGGCAGCAGACGCACAGGCAGCTTATGAAGCAAATTACTAAAGCAGAATAAGTAAGAATTTCAGGTGAGGCTGTTTCAAGACAGGGAAGTATGAGTTTTGGAGCAGCCTTCCTTAAATCAGAAAAGAGCAGCCTGTAAGAGCAAGGAGGGGGTTTTATGTTACAAAAATCCATGCGTGCGAAAAAAAAAGTTGTCGCACTGTATCTTTTAGTACCACTTATCGTATACGTTTTTTCAGTGTTTGTACCTCTGATCACAGCCTTTGTCGACAGTTTCTTTGAGTGGAAAGGCGGACCGCAGAAAACATTTAACGGAATACAAAATTACATCACACTGTTTCAGGATGCAACATTCTGGCAGTCATTCTGGCATAATATTTATCTGGTAGCAATTTGTATTGTGGGGCAGATCGGAATCGCATTTATCTTCGTATTAATGATCGATTCGAAACTGGTAAAATTAAAAGGAATGCATCGTACCTTCGGATTCTTCCCGAGTACGATATCCGCTGTATGTGTAGGATTTATCTGGAAAATGATCTATGACTATAACCGCGGTATCTTGAACTGGTTTTTAAAACTGATCGGACACGCGGACGCAGCAAAGGTATGGTTAAATGAACCGGACAAAGTTATGTTACTCGTATCCATACCGCTGATCTGGCAGTATATCGGATATTATATGGTAATCCTGTTATCCGGTATCGCTTCTATTGACAAGGAAATTTTTGAGAGTGCGGAGATTGACGGCGCAAACGCAGTGCAGAGAGCAATCTATATCGTATTCCCATTGATCAAAAATACATTATTGATCTGTATCATACTTTGTATCGCAGGAAACATGAAAGCATTTGATAACATCTATGTTATGACATCCGGTGGACCTGGAACATCTTCCATGGTTATGGCATTATACGGATACACCGTATCGTTCAAGCAGAACAACATGGGATATGGATGCTGTATCTCGGTTGCAATCTTCATTCTCAGCCTGATCGTTATCGGTGGTGCGCAGAAGCTGTTTAATTTCCTTTTGAAAGACAAGGGGGTGGAATAATATGGCTGAAGTAAAAGTTGCAGGAAAAAGAAAAGCAAAGATGGGACCGGCGCAGGGCGTACTTGCAGTTGTATTAAACGCAATTTTGATTCTGTTTTCAATCAGCTGTATTTTCCCACTGTTTTGGATGTTAAACTCCGCACTGAAACAGAAAAGAGAGTTTAATGCGGATATCATCGGGATTGTAAAGTCCCCGACACTGGACAATTTTATCAATATTTTGAGCAACGCAAACTATCATCTGGGCCAGTCGATCTGGAACAGCGCGAGAACAACGATCCTTTCCGTATTCTTTATCGTACTGTTCGGTTTTATCGTTGGATACATTCTGGCGCGTGTAAAATTCAAGGGAAACCGCCTGCTGTTTGGTGTATTCCTTACCGGTATGCTGATCCCGCAGCATTCCCTGCTGGTACCGATCTATGTTGTATTTAAGAAATTCGGACTTTCCAACCACTGGTTCACACTTGTGATCCCGTATGTGGCATTCGGACTTCCGATCGCGATCTTCCTTGTGGAAGGATTCGTAAAGACGGTCCCGACGGAGCTTGAACAGGCTGCAGCGATCGATGGCTGCGGATTTTCCAAGACGATGTTTTCTATCATCATGCCGATCTGCCGTCCGATCATGGTTACGGTTGCGATCATCCAGTCCTTCGGATGCTGGAATGAGTTCTCCTTCGCTTTGATCCTTATCAAGAATCAGGCATTGCAGACGGTTCCGCTGGCACTGACGCAGTTCACCGGACAGTTCAACTCAGACTATCCGAAGATCATGGCGGCAATGTTAGTTACGATGGCACCGATCGTTATCCTGTATTTTGTATTCAGCAAAGAGATCATCAAAGGTATGGTCGCAGGAGCGGTAAAGGGCTAAAAAAGAACACAAAAGAGTCTTTGTTACACAGAAGGTATCTGTGGGACGGAGGCTCTTTTTTCTTTACATTTTTATGGATCCTTTTTATAATGATAACAAAGTGTGAAAGACAAAATGAGGAGGAACGGACATGAATTTGCCAAGGATAAGTCCTGCGGCAGCAGGCATTTCGGAAGAAGGGATCAAAGGCTTTTTAGAAGGAGTCAGGGAGCGTGGGATCGAACTGCATGATCTGATGGTAGTGCGCGGCGGGAAGGTGTGCTATGAAGCGTCCTGGTATCCGTATGGGGAGGACAGGTTGCACATGCTCTATTCGCTCAGCAAGGCATTTACCGCGGTCGGAGTCGGATTTGCCGTGCAGGAAGGGCTGTTTGCGGTGGAAGATACCGTATACTCCTTTTTTAAGGAGGAACTTCCGGATACGATCGGAGAACGCGCGAAACGGATTGCGGTGGAACATCTGCTTACCATGTGTACCGGACAGGAAACGGAGCCGCCGATCTTAAACTATGCGTTTGAGGGAAACTGGGTCGAAAAATTTCTGGAGATCGAGCCATCCTATGAACCGGGAACGCATTTTTTCTATGATACAACGGCAACCTATGTGCTTTCCGCGATCATAACGAAGGTGACCGGAGAAAAGCTGGTGGATTATCTGACACCGCGCTTTTTCGAACCGCTTGGCGTGGAAGATTATTACTGGGATGAGTCCCCGCAGGGAAATTCACTTGGCGGGATCGGACTGAACGTGACGATCGAGACGGTGGCAAAGCTCGGCGTCTTTTTAAAACAGCAGGGCATGTGGAATGGAAAGCAGCTTTTGAACCGCGCGTGGATGGAGCGGATGACCTCAAATCTCGTGGATTCTTCCGGCGGAGAGGTGTACAGCGACGGAAATGACTGGGGCGTCGGCTATGGCTACCAGATCTGGCAGTGCATTCCAAAGGGCGTGTACCGTGGCGATGGCGCATACGGACAGTTTGCTATCGTGGCACCGGAGAAGGATCTTGTGATCGCAACGCTCACCGGCACCGAGGATATGTCCGGGCTGATGGCAGAAATGTGGAAACATCTGCTTCCGGCGTGCGCGGATGTGGATATTGCGCCGGATCCTGACGGAACATCAAAAAAGGAGCAGTTTACGGTTGCGTTTCCGGAAGGGGATGATATCGAAGGCGCGAAAAATAAAGAGCGGATTTCCGGTGTCGTGGGAACGTATCTGCTCGAAGAAAATGAGGATCAGCTGGAAAAGATACAGGTGGAAGCAGGAAAGACGGAAGATACCGTTGCGATCACCTGTGTGTGGAAAGATGGAAAAGAGCGGACACTTTTCTATGGATTCCGCCACTGGGAGTGCAATGATCTGCCAAGTGTCCGTTTTTCCCATTATTATACCTGCGCCGATATCCGCATTGTGAATACGGCAGGGGCGTTTTCCTGGGAAAAGGATACGTTAAAACTGAAGCTGTGTTATCCGAACAATCCGCTCGGGGTGACGGCGGAGCTGCGTTTCCGGGATGGAGCAGTAGAGATCACGGCAAAGAAGAGCCGCTGTATGGATCGCAAGATGGAGTATATATTTAGAGGAAGATCAGATAAATAGAATAGTAGAGAGAAAATAAAAACTGGCTGTGAGCGGATTCACAGCCAGTTTTTTATGGAATATTTGCATAAGGCTATTCCGAAAGAAACAGCCAATGATCCAGCTTTTTTATCAGATTTCCAAGCGGAGCTTCCACATATTTTTGGAACAGCGTGGATAAAAGAATCAGCAGAATTGTGGAGGTAAGAAAACTTGCTGCAGCTGAAATCATGTATCTGCCGCATGCGCGATACAGCTTTAAGAATAGGAAGCAGGACCAGGAAAAAATAACCGGACAGTGGATTAAAAATACGGCATAAGATATTTTCCCGAGAAAGCGAAACAATTTGGTGCTAAAAAGAGTGCAAAGTGGTTTCAGACAGTAGATTCCCCATACGAGAAACAGTGCGCCCACAATGTGAAAAAACTGCCAGACCGGTGCGTAACGCTGATTGACATTAACACCGAGCCACAGGTAAAAGCCCTGTGGATAAGCCTCGGACGGATAGCCGCCCAGATACAGCCCTACAAGAACGAACAGTACACCGAAATATTTTGCATATTTTTTCGGTTCAAAGTAGAAAATACGGTAAGCGAGTGCAACGCCGAGTGTAAATGCAAAATTAAACAGTGCATCGGTATAGAGAAAGAAAGCGATAAAGCAGATAAAAACAAGGATGGATAGCAGCTTTCTGTTTTTGGTCATAAGTGCCAGCAGATATGCGAGAAAGGAGCCGCTGAGGAAAATATTCATCAGCCAGAAAGCAGGAGAATATGTATGATCTCCATTCAGCCAGGTTGCTACAAAAGTTGTATTTAAAAATTGAAGAAAACTGGGCTTGTCTCCATATGCGGAAACGATCCAGGATGAAGTGGAGAGCTTTTGAACTTCAGCAGTTGGAAAAAGTGAAAATTGCATCATGATCCATGCGGCGAAGGAGACAACGGTAAGCGGGAAACAAAGTCTTGGATAACGTTTTAAAACCATAGAGGAGACTTCATTTGTAGTTTTTGCGCGGTAAATCTGATAGCCGAGTACCAGTCCGCTGACCAGGCAGAAAACACTTACCCAGAAATTACCACAGATAATAAAAGACAGTGGAGAATTAGCCCACTTAACATCCAGTCCATAGATCATTCGTGAGGTGTTTGGATCTCCGTTATAGCTGGAAGGAAAAAAAGAAACCAGAAAATGATGGGTAAAAATAAGGATGCATGCAAGACCTCGCAGGCCGTCGATCCAGGTTAGACGTTCATTTTTCATTTGTAAACTCTTCTTTCTAAGTATTGATATAGTTTTGGAATTTCACAGATATTTATGTGAAATCCAATGTTCCCATTATCTAATGTATACATTAGATAATGGGAACATTATACTATGTGCACATCATTTATGCAAGCATTTGTTTTCAGTTATAATCTCTACATAAATTTGGGAGGTGTACACATGGTACGTTTGCGGGTTTTGCATATTTTAGAGGAACAGCAGCATACGAAATATTGGCTCTATAAGCAGATGGATTTAAGTTATCAGAATTTTAATCGAATGATCATGAATGAAACAAATTCGATTCGTTATGAAAATCTTGACAAACTGTGCGCCATATTAGATTGTTCCGTTGGAGATTTATTTGAGCGGGTAGAGGAGGAGGCGTAAACGATACGTATATAGCAGGCAGAAGGCAATCTTCTGTTTTTTTCTTGCATTGAAAAAAAATCTGTGTTATACTGACTGACGTTGAAAAAAGCCCAAAAACCAAGGTCTTTTCAGGGCGAAATACCGAGTGTTCGAGACCTTCCACTCGTAAAACAAAACTAAAGGAGAATTTCATATGAGAAACAAAAAAGTGTTACGAATCACCCAGGCAGCGATGATCGCTGCGATCTATGTCGTACTGACGGTCTTTATCAGCGCATTTAATCTGGCGAGCGGAGCCATTCAGGTGCGCATATCCGAAGCGCTCACGATCTTACCGGTCTTCACACCGGCAGCGATCCCAGGACTTTTCCTCGGATGCCTGATCAGTAATCTGGTGACCGGATGTATGCCGCTTGATGTGGTATTCGGCAGTCTGGCAACACTGATCGGAGCCTGCGGAACCTACGCGCTGCGCAAACACAAATGGCTGGCACCACTGCCGCCGATCGTCGCGAATACGATCATTGTACCGTTTGTACTGCGGTATGTGTATCTGGCAGAGGGAACCATCCCGTTTTTCATGCTGACCGTAGGGATCGGAGAAGTGATCTCCTGCTATCTGCTGGGAAGTATTCTGCATCGTGTGCTGGATCGATATAAAGAACACATTTTTAAAGAAGACTAATAAAACAAAAAAGCATGTCAGGTATTTGCTTCGCGGAAAAGTTTCCGGAGCCGCAGATGCCTGGCATGTTTTTTTTGTTCTTTGCCTGCGCAAAGCGCTTTTCATCTCCTGTTGGTATAAAAACTGTTTTGTCCGAGCATATTAAGAGAAGAAACAGAAACAATACTTTGAAACGTGAATGGAAAACAGAGAATATGGATTTCTACACAAAAATAAGGAGGACAAAAAGTTGCAGATAATTGGCACGCAGAGTATTCATTTCACACAGGCGCCCTACATTCTTGCAAGCGCGTCAGTGGTCGGAAAAAAAGAAGGGGAAGGGCCGCTTGGAAATGAATTTGACATGATATGCGATACGGACAAATTCGGAGAGGATACCTGGGAGGAGGCGGAGAGCTCCCTGCAGAAGGAATCGACGGCACTTGCGCTTGGAAAATCGGGGCTTGCGCCGGAGGACATCCGCTACATCTTTGCGGGGGATCTGTTAGGGCAGACGATCGCGACTTCGTTTGGCCTGATGGATTATCAGATCCCGCTTTTTGGACTGTACGGGGCGTGTTCCACGGCGGGAGAATCCATGGCGCTTGGCGCGATGTGTGTGGCGGGCGGTTATGCGGATCATATACTCACCGTGACCTCGAGCCATTTCGCGAGCGCGGAAAAACAGTTCCGTTATCCACTGGAATACGCCAATCAGAGACCGGTGTCGGCGACCTGGACGGTTACGGGAAGCGGGGCATATATCCTCGGGACGAAAAAATCAGATATTAAGATCACGGGGCTTACGCCCGGGCGGATCGTGGATTACGGAGTCCGGGATTCCATGAATATGGGAGCTGCCATGGCACCGGCGGCGTGCGATACGATCTACCACCATTTCTGCGATTTTGGCACCAAGCCGGAGGATTACGACAAGATCATTACCGGGGATCTCGGGTATGTGGGACAGGAGATTCTAATTAAGCTGCTTTTGGACAAGGGTTATGACATAAGCGGTGTGCATACGGACTGCGGGGTCGAAATTTTTGACAGGCAGACACAGGGGACGGATTCCGGCGGATCCGGCTGTGGCTGCGCGGCAGTGACGCTCAGCGCCCATTTTCTGAAAAAAATTGCGCAGGGAGAATGGAAAAAGATCCTGTTTGTCCCGACCGGCGCGCTGCTTTCCACGGTCAGTTTTAATGAGGGACAGAATGTGCCGGGGATCGCGCACGCGGTGGTGATCGAGCACGAAGAATAAAAAAGAAAAGGAAGAAGGGAAGACATGGACTATATCAATGCATTCTGGGTCGGAGGCGTGATCTGCGCGCTGGTACAGATCCTGATGGAAAAAACAAAAATGCTGCCGGGACGGATCATGGTGCTTTTGGTATGCACCGGCGCACTGCTTGGAGCAGTGGCGATCTATCCGCCGTTTGTGGAATTTGCGGGCGCGGGCGCGAGTGTACCGCTGCTTGGCTTTGGAAATACACTTTTTAAGGGCGTGAAAGAGGCGGTGGATGAATTTGGCTTTATCGGTATTTTTATGGGCGGATTCAAGGCAAGCGCTGTCGGAATCTCAGCCGCTCTGGTGTTTGGCTATCTGGCGTCACTCTTATTTGATCCCAAGATGAAAAAGTAAAATGCATGCATAAAAGCGTCTGGATTGACTCATATTAAGGATATAAAAATAAAAACAACATATAAAAGGAGAAATAAAGATGAAGAACTTAAAAAGAATTGCACTTTGCTGTGTTATGACGCTTGCGGTATCTATGGCTGCTGCCTGTGGAACGAATAATAACAGGGCGGAGGATAATACCAATGCGACGGAGACAGAGACGAACCGGGATGAAAATGTGAATGATGCGACGACCGGAACGGAAACCACAGGAATGAACGGAACCAACAGAAATGGTGCCGTGGATGATGTGGTAGACGGAACCACCGAGGCAGGAAGAGACGTTGTGGACGGAGCGGCAGATGTCGGAAATGATGTGATAGATACTGCGGATGATGTGGCAAATGATATCGGAAACACCGTGGAAAACGCGACAGACAATGCAACCGCAAACGATACAGCGGCAAACGGAAACGCAAACGGCGTGACAGAAGGAGCCGCAGCGAACGCGCGCTAGGAAAGAGTAAAAAAGAGGTGCCCTTAAAACCGGAACAGGTTTTAAAGACACCTTTTATTTTTGCTTTTAAAAGCCGATCTTATTTGTCATCAATGCTGTAGTTCGGAGCCTCTTTTGTGATATGGATATCATGCGGATGGCTTTCCTTTAAGGAAGCGGCAGTGATCTTTACGAACTGGCCTCTTTCCTGTAATTCAGGAATGGTCTGGCAGCCGCAGTATCCCATACCGGAGCGGATACCACCGACTAACTGGAAGATCGTATCTTCTACGGAACCCTTGTATGCGACACGTCCTTCGACACCTTCCGGAACCAGTTTCTTTGCGCCTTCCTGGAAATAACGGTCTTTACTTCCGTTTTCCATGGCAGCGAGAGATCCCATACCTCTGTATACTTTGTATTTTCTTCCCTGATACAGTTCAAAAGTTCCCGGAGCTTCGTCACATCCGGCGAACATGCTTCCCATCATACATACGCTTGCGCCTGCGGCGATCGCTTTTGTCATATCACCGGAGTATTTGATACCGCCATCGGCGATAACCGGGATGTTGTATTCTTTTGCAACTGCGTAGCAGTCCATGATCGCGGTAACCTGAGGAACACCGATACCTGCAACAACACGGGTGGTACAGATAGATCCAGGTCCGATACCTACCTTGACAGCGTCAACACCTGCTTCGATCAGGGCTTTTGCAGCAGCACCGGTAGCAATGTTTCCGGCGATTACCTGTAAGTCAGGATAAGCAGCTTTGATCTTTTTTACTGCGTTTAAGATATTTAAAGAATGTCCGTGTGCGGAATCCACAACGATGACATCTACATGCGCGTTTACAAGAGCATCGATACGATCCATCATGTTTGCGGTGATACCAACTGCGGCACCACACAGAAGACGGCCGTGATCGTCTTTTGCGGAAAGCGGGTACTTGATCTGCTTTTCAATATCCTTGATCGTGATAAGACCCTTTAAGTTGAAATCCTTATCTACGATCGGAAGTTTTTCCTTTCTTGCCTTTGCAAGGATGGATTTTGCTTCTTCGAGTGTGATCCCTTCCGGAGCAGTGATCAGACCTTCGGAGGTCATGCACTCATGGATCGGTCTCGAAAAGTCGGTTTCGAATTTCAGGTCACGGTTTGTGATGATTCCGACCAGCTTGCCGTTGTCTGTGATCGGAACACCGGAGATACGGAATTTTGCCATCAGATCATCCGCGTCCTGTAATGTATGGTTTGGAGAAAGTGAAAATGGATCCGTGATAACACCGTTCTCGGAACGTTTTACCTTATCTACCTCATCAGCCTGTGCTTCGATGGACATGTTCTTGTGGATGATACCGATACCACCCTGTCTTGCCATGGCGATCGCCATTCTGTGCTCTGTAACGGTATCCATAGAAGCACTCATCATAGGAATATTAAGTGTCACCTTGTTAGTAAGTCTTGTCTGTAAATTGATCATATTCGGAGTAACCTCAGAATATGCCGGTACCAATAATACGTCATCAAAAGTGATTCCTTCGCCGATAATTGTACCCATTTTTTTCATTCCTCTCTTTCCTGTTTGTCGTATTTAACTTTTAATAATTTTTTCAATTCTAGCAAAAATAACCGGGGTTGTCAATGCGGGTGGCGGGAAAAAGAAAAGCAAAAAATGGATTTGGGTATTCTATTTTTATTCATGGTGTGGTATTCTTTTATCAAACGACGGGGTTTTAGTGGGAGAACTCTGTCCTTTTTCGTATAAACGCCTGAAAAAGCGGAAATGCGTTATAAATTCAGCTAATAATTAAGATTAATAAATATTATAAATCATACGGGAGAGAAAAAATGGAATTTCGGCCTTGTATTGATATCCATAATGGAAAAGTAAAGCAGATCGTCGGCAGTTCCCTGCGGGATCAGGGCGATACCGCGAAGGAAAATTTCGTTGCGGACTGTGATGCCTCGTTTTATGCGGAATTCTACAAGAAGGACGGGATCCGTGGCGGACACATCATTCTGTTAAACGCGAGGGATTCTTCCTATTATAATGACACGAAAGCGCAGGCATTTCTGGCATTAAAGACCTATCCGGGCGGTTTGCAGGCAGGCGGCGGCATCACGGACGAGAACGCGGCGGAGTTTCTTGACGCGGGAGCCAGCCATGTGATCGTGACCTCCTATGTGTTCCGGAACGGAAAGATCGATTACGGAAATCTGAGGCGTCTGGCATCGGAGACCGGAAAGGATCATCTGGTTCTGGATTTAAGCTGCAGGAAACGGGACGATGACTATTATATCGTTACGGACCGGTGGCAGAAATTTACCGAGGAAAAGGTGACGCCGGCGCTTTTGGATGAACTTGCGTCCTACGCGGATGAATTTCTGGTACATGCGGTGGATGTGGAGGGCAAAGCAGACGGAATCGAAGAACCGCTTGCGGAGATGCTTGGAAGCTGGGGAAAGATCCCGCTCACCTATGCGGGCGGCGTCAGGGATTTTCCCGATATTGAGAAGTTGAAGGAACTGGGAAAGAACCGGCTCAATGTGACGATCGGCAGCGCGCTCGATCTGTTCGGCGGGAAACTTTCCTATCGCGAAGTAGTGGATTATATGAAAGCAGATAAAGGAGTGTAAAAGATGAGCAAGTATACCAAAAAGGATATTATTCGTATGGTAGACGAAGAGGACGTTGAGTTTATCCGTCTTCAGTTTACAGATATTTTCGGAACATTGAAGAATGTGGCGATCACGGCGAGCCAGCTGGAAAAAGCGTTGAATAACCAGTGCATGTTTGACGGTTCCGCGATCGAGGGATTCGTGCGCATTGAGGAATCGGATATGTATCTGCATCCGGATCTCGACACATTTACGATCTTTCCGTGGCGTCCGCAGCAGGGAAAAGTTGCGCGTATCATCTGTGATGTATACTGCACGGATCAGACACCGTTTGAGGGCGATCCGCGTTACATCTTAAAGAAAGTGATCGCAGAGGCGGCAGAGATGGGTTATACGTTCAATGTCGGACCGGAGTGCGAATTTTTCCTGTTCCATACCGATGATGACGGACAGCCGACTACGATCTCCCATGAAAAGGCAGGATACTTTGACCTTGGACCGGTCGATCTCGGAGAGAACGCGAGACGTGATATGGTCCTTACGCTGGAAGATATGGGCTTTGAGATCGAAGCGTCCCACCATGAGGTGGCACCGGCGCAGCATGAGATCGATTTTAAATACGACGAGGCACTGATCACCGCGGATAATATCATGACCTTTAAGCTTGCGGTCAAGACGATTGCGAAACGCCACGGTCTGTTTGCGAGCTTTATGCCAAAGCCGAAGCATGGTATCGCGGGTTCCGGGATGCATGTAAATATGTCTTTGTTTAAAGACGGAAAAAATATTTTCGTGGATGAGAAGGACAAGCTCGGACTGAGCAGGGAAGCATATTATTTTATCGGCGGTATCATGAAACATATGAAAGGGATGACAGCGATCACGAATCCGCTGGTCAATTCCTATAAACGTATGGTTCCGGGATTTGAGGCGCCGATCTTTATCGCGTGGTCCGCAACGAACCGGAGTCCGTTGATCCGGATCCCGGCATCGAGAGGGGAATCCACCAGAGTGGAACTGCGCAGCCCGGATCCGGCAGCCAATCCGTATCTTGTGCTTGCAATCTGCCTTGCAGCCGGACTGGATGGAATCCGTGGAAAGATCGAGCCGCCGGAAGATGTGCATGAAAATGTATTTTCCATGGGAGAGGCAGAGCGTGAGAGACTGGGGATCGAGGCATTGCCGCAGGATCTCGAGGCAGCAGTAGAAGAACTGGAAAAAGACGAATTCGTAAAGAACGTACTGGGCACACATATCACAGAAAAATATATCACAGCCAAGAGAGCCGACTGGACTGCGTACCGTTCGCAGGTAACCCAGTGGGAGATCGATGAGTATCTCTATAAAATTTGATGTTGTCAGGGTGAGGCGTTGTGAGTAATGTAATTGTTGCGTTCCCGAAAATGGAAAATGCAAAGAGTATAAAAAATATACTGGTCAAAAGCGGATACGATGTCGCGGCCGTCTGTACGACAGGAGCACAGACCTTACAGAGCGCGAATGCGCTTGAAGGCGGCATCGTCATCTGCAGTCATCATTTTATCGACATGATGTACCAGGAATTATATGAATATCTCCCACCTCAGTTTCAGATGCTTCTGGTTGCGTCCCCCGCGGTCTGCAGCGAAAGAGAGATTGCGGACATCGTCTGTCTTTCCATGCCGCTTAAAGTGCATGAGCTGGTGCAGACGGTGGAGATGATGGAGTACACCATCGCGCGGAAGCGGAAAAAGATGCGCGCGCAGCCAAAGCAGAGAAGTGAAGCGGAAAGAAACATCATTCTGGAGGCAAAATCCGTACTGATGAGCCGAAATAATCTGACGGAGGAGGAGGCGCACCGCTATATCCAGAAACGGAGCATGAATAACGGAACGGATATGGTGGAGACGGCACAGATGATCCTTAGCCTGATGGACGGCTAAATGAGAAAAAATGAGGAAAAGAAGTACTTTACAAGGTACTTCTTTTTTGTTATACTACGAACATGAAAATAGTAGTACCAATGAGGAATACTAATAAAATTTTAAAAGATCAATAGAAGAAAAAGAAAGGGGCAGTTACGATCATGTATCAGATCAATGACAATTACCAGAAATTACCGGGCAGCTATCTGTTCAGTGATATTGCAAAGAAAGTAAAGGCGTTTTCCGACGCGAACCCGGATGCGAAGATCATCCGTCTCGGAATCGGAGATGTGACCCAGCCGCTCGTACCGGCGATCATTGACGCGCTGCATGGAGCAGTGGATGAGATGGCAAAGGCAGAGACTTTCCACGGCTATGCGCCGGATCTGGGTTATGAATTTCTGCGTAACGCGATCGCAGAGAATGATTACAAGGCAAGAGGATGCGACATCGCGGCAGATGAGATCTTTGTTTCCGACGGAGCAAAGAGTGATTCCGGAAATATCCAGGAGATTTTTTCCCTTGACAACCGCATCGCGGTGTGTGACCCGGTTTACCCGGTTTATGTGGATTCCAACGTTATGGCGGGAAGATGCGGTACTTACGATGCGGCATCCCAGATGTGGAGCAATGTGATCTACATGCCGTGCACCAGAGAGAACAACTTTGTACCAGAATTCCCGAAGGAGACACCGGATATGATCTATCTGTGTCTGCCGAACAACCCGACCGGAACGACGATCACAAAGGCGCAGTTACAGGAATGGGTAGATTACGCGAATAAAGTGGGCGCAGTCATCATCTATGACGGAGCGTATGAAGCATATATCTCCGAAGATGACGTGGCACATTCCATTTATGAGTGCGAAGGAGCAAAGACCTGTGCGATCGAGCTCAAGAGCTTTTCCAAAAATGCCGGATTTACCGGTGTGCGTCTGGGCTACACGGTTGTCCCGAAGGAATTAAAATGCGGAAACGTATCCTTACATGACATGTGGGCACGCCGCCATGGCACCAAGTTCAATGGCGCGCCGTATATCGTGCAGAGAGCCGGAGAAGCAGTATATTCCGCAGCCGGAAAAGCGCAGTTAAAAGATCAGGTAGGCTACTACATGAAGAACGCAAAGACCATCAAGGAAGGCTTAAAAGATGCCGGATATGAAGTATACGGTGGTGTCAACGCACCGTATATCTGGTTAAAGACACCGGAGAAGATGACTTCCTGGGATTTCTTCGATTACCTGCTTGAGAAGGCAAATGTAGTCGGAACTCCGGGCTGTGGTTTCGGCCCGAGCGGAGAAGGATATTTCCGTCTGACTGCATTCGGCAGCTACGAAAATACCGTTGCGGCGTTAGAGCGTATCAAAGCGTTATAATTAAAAAGATAAATAAAAAAAGTGCCGGAGAGATGCGAAAGAAGTGTCTCTCCGGCTTTTTCATTGGGATAAGAGGGCGGCGGACTGCATACATATAAAGAGAAAACGGGAACGGACAGATTTGAAACGGAAGCTGTTTTATGAAAAAGTCAGAAAAAATGAAAATGGGGATACTTGCGGAGTTAGTCATTTTTGTGGTCGTCCTGTGTGTTGCGGCGGGCAGAAATTATATGTATAAACGGACGGTGCCGACGATGTACAGGCAGAGTACAGAGGGCACGGAGAGCACAGAGAGTACGGAAGAAAATGCCGGAAATGCGGGGAAAAAAGATTTCATCCGCTGGGTGGATTTTACGGTGACATGTGAAGCGCTTGATACCGCGTATGAATGGGACGTGAACACTTACGGAGCGGATATCCATATCAACTGGATCGACCTTCTGGCGCTTGAGGCGGCAAAGTGCGGCGGGGATTTTTCGGAAAGCGCGGTGGCGGACATGGATGCGCTGGCACAAAAGCTTGCGGACGGAACGACGAAATTAAAAACGGAGGCGGAAACGTTAAAATATTATAACTATTACCGGGATGCCTATACGGCGGTGCTTGGCGGACTGGTGGGAGAATATGAGATGCAGAAGCCCGAAAAGGACGGGACGGCTCCATACCGGAAAGCGTATGGGTTAAAAGGTTTTTCCCCGATCGCGAAGGGATTTGAGTACCGGGATTATGATGATTTTGGCGTGTCGCGCACTTATGGGTTTGAGCGGGAGCATCTGGGGCATGACATGATGGGGCAGATCGGAACACCTGTGATCGCCGTGGAATCCGGCTATGTGGAGGCGCTCGGCTGGAACCAGTATGGAGGCTGGCGCATCGGGATCCGCAGCTTTGACCATAAGCGCTATTACTATTACGCGCACCTGCGGCAGGACTATCCGTATGCGGAGTGGCTGAAAGAGGGCGGCACCGTGAAGGCGGGGGATGTGATCGGCTATATGGGGCACACGGGCTACAGCACGACGGAGAATGTTAATAACATCGATGAAGTGCATCTGCATTTCGGGCTGGAGCTGATCTTTGATGAATCGCAGAAGGACAGTGACAACGAGATCTGGGTCAGCTGCTATGAACTTACCCGATTTTTAAAGAAGAATCAGATGGAAGTGCGCAAGATCGATGGCACCAAAGAGTGGGAACGCTGCTATGATATGAAAAAATCTCTTTACAATTCCGAGGGGAACTGATATAAATAATGCATGAGAACTGTTTCTACTAAAATGATGAGGTGAGAAAATATGTACAGAGCGGGAATTGATTTAGGAGGAACGAATATTAAGGCAGGAATCGTGGATGAGGATCAGAAGATCCTGGCGGAGGGTTCCGTGCCGACAATGGTAAAACGTCCTTATCAGGAGATCATAAAAGATATGGCGGATCTGGTGAAAGATCTGCTTGGAAAGATCGGGGCAGAGGAGCGCGAGCTTTCCAGCGTGGGAGTCGGAAGTCCGGGAACGGTGGATGCCGAGAGCGGAATGGTGCGGTATTCCAACAACTTTGGCTGGGAGAATATCCCGCTGGCGGAAGAACTCGGAACTTATTTTACCTGTCCGATCCATATTTCCAATGACGCGAACTGCGCGGCACTCGGCGAGGTCAAGGCAGGCGCGGCAAAAGAGACCAAAAACGCGATCCTCTTAACACTCGGCACCGGAGTCGGCGGCGGAGTGATCATCGACGGAAAAGTGTTTGAGGGGGCGCATGCGGGCGGCGCGGAGCTTGGGCATACAAGCCTGATCTTTGGCGGAGAACCCTGTACCTGCGGCAGAAAGGGCTGTGTGGAGGCATATGTTTCCGCGACAGGACTGATCCGGCAGGCGAGAAGAGCCGCAGAGCAGAAGAAAGATTCGCTCATGAACGAGCTGTGCGGCGGAGACCTTTCGGCGATGAATGGAAAGATCCCGTTTGACGCGGCAGAGCAGAAAGACGAGGCGGCAATGGCAGTGGTGGATGATTACATTACCTACCTGGGTGAGGCGATCGCCAACTATGTCAATATCTTCCGCCCGGATGTGGTACTACTTTCCGGAGGTGTATGCAACCAGAAGGAGAAACTGACAGGACCGCTGACAGCATACATAAAAACCGTGTGCTTCGCCGGAGAAAAGGCATTTATCCCGGAGGTGCGGTGTGCGATCCTCGGAAACAGCGCCGGCATCATCGGAGCCGCGAATCTGTAACGAAAACCGCATAAAATACAGGAAAGAACAGGAAGAAGAACATCTGTAAAAAGCAGGTGTTCTTTTTTGTTTTAAAGCAGATAAAAATTAATCAAAAAATTAGGCAAAAAATATGTGCATTTAAACCATAAATAAGGTATACTTATTTAAGTAGAATAGTGAAAATATATAATTTACCACCTAAAAAACAAAATTTACCACCCTTTTTGCACAAAAAGAAAACCGTATAATGGAATTATAAAGAAATGGTTCTCAAATAATTTCGGAAAGACAGGTGGTAATCACAATGAATGAAGTAATTGTCTCAATGGAAGACATCAGCAAAACATTCCCGGGAGTGAAAGCCCTTGACCATGTCCGATTCGAACTAAGATCAGGAGAGGTCATGGCATTGCTGGGGGAAAACGGTGCCGGAAAATCGACATTGATGAAGATTTTGAGTGGTGTTTATACCAGAGACACTGGAAAGGTAGAGGTCTTTGGTAAAGAATATGGGGATTTTACACCAAAGCAGGCACAGCAGGCAGGAGTTGCAATCATCCATCAGGAGTTAAACATGTGCAGGCACTTATCGGTTGCCGAGAACATGTTCCTTGGAAGGGAAAAAAGAGGAAAATTCTGCTTAAAAAATGCGGAAATGGAAGCGGAGGCAAAGCGGATATTAGATGAACTTGGGGTGGACATCAATCCGCGGCAGACCGTCGGAGATCTTCCGGTTTCCAAACAGCAGATGATCGAGATCGCGAAAGCGCTTTCAATCCACGCAAAGATACTGATCATGGATGAGCCGACATCGGCACTGACATCCAAAGAGATCGAAGAACTGTTCCGCATCATAAAGCAGTTAAAGAGCCAGGGATGCGGGATCGTATATATCTCACACCGGCTGGAGGAATTACAGCATATCACCGACCGTGTCACGATCATGCGGGATGGTCAGTATATCTGTTCCGGGGAGTTTAAAGACATGACCATGGATGAGATCATCGCAAATATGGTCGGCAGGGAGATCAAAGAAAAATTCCCGCATGTGGAATGCAAAAAAGGAAAAAAGATTTTTGAAGTGAAAAACTTAAACGCTGGAAAGCTGGTCCGTGACATCAATTTTTCGCTGTACGAGGGAGAGATCGTCGGATTCGCGGGACTGATGGGTGCCGGAAGAACCGAGACGACAAGGGCGATCTTTGGGGTTGATCCAAAAGAGACCGGGGAGATTTATCTCGATGGCCGTGAAGTAAAGATCACCGAACCGAAAGACGCGATCAAAAACGGAATCGTTCTTGCGCCGGAGGATCGAAAGAAAGACGGACTGTGTACCAAGCTCAGCATCAGGCAGAACCTTGCGCTTCCAAATCTCGATCTTGTCTGTGACAGGGCGGGAGTGATCAGCAGTAAAAAGGAAGACGCGCTCTGCAAAAAGGCAGTAGCGGATCTGAAGATCAAAACGGCAAACCTTGAAGTCGATGCGGCGACATTATCCGGTGGAAATCAGCAAAAGGTCGTAGTCGGAAAATGGCTGGCGAGAAATTCGAGAGTGGTAATCTTTGATGAGCCGACAAGAGGAATCGATATCGGAGCGAAGGTTGAGATCTACAATCTGATGAATGAGCTGAAAAAGCAAGGGATCGCGGTAATGTTCGTATCTTCGGAGATGCCGGAGGTCATGGGGATCGCGGATCGGATCATCGTCATGTGCGATGGAAGGATCACGGGGGAAGTCGATGCGAAGAACACATCGCAGAATGAGATCCTGACATACGCGACAGCATTTGAAAACAAGATGAAAGCAGAATAGTTCTAGTGTGGAGGTTAAATAAATGGGAGCAAAAAAACAGAGTCGGTTAAAACAATTCCTTGAGATCAAGGGAATGGGGGGAGCGCTTACCGCGTTTTGCGGACTGATCATCATTTACATAGCGTTCGGTCTGATCAACAGCACAGTATTTTCCGGGCAGAATGTACAAAACCTGCTGCGTTCGATGTCCAAATATCTTTTGATCGGTGTGGGACAGAGTTTTGTAATGATCACAAGTAACATTGATCTTTCCATCGGTGCGGTCGTCGGTATGAGTGCTATGATATCGGCAACACTGATGACACACGGGGTAAGCCCGATCGTCGCGATCATCGTTACACTGCTTGTAGCGCTGGTGATCGGTGTGATCAATGGTATCCTGGTAGGAAAATTCAAACTGCCGCCGTTTATCGCAACACTCGGTACCATGTTTGGGGCAAGAGGTATCGCGTATATTGTAAACGGCAATCGAAATACAGATGCGATCGCATCGGCGATCGGAAAAGAAAAAGCGGATACCTTCCAGAATTTCTTTTACTATGGAAAGACACTCGGGATCTACAATACATTCTGGATCGCAATGATTTTGTTTGCAGTATTTTTCTTCCTGCTTGCAAAGACAAGGACCGGACGTCATATCTACGCGATCGGTTCTAATGTGGAAGCGGCAAAGCTTTCCGGTGTCAATGTGGTTTCCACCACGATCAAGGCATATCTCGTCAGTGCGGTCTGCTCGGCAGTCGTTGGATTTATCCTCTGCGCACAGGCGGGAATGGGAAATATGGAAGCCGGAAACATGTATGAGATGTATGGCGTTGCAGCCGGTGTTATCGGTGGTGTATCACCGCTCGGAGGATCCGGTCTCTTACTTGGAACACTTGCAGGTGCTGCAGTATGGCAGACACTGGAAAATGGTCTTAACATGATCGGTGCGCAGGTTGGTATCCAGAGACTTGTGATCGGAATCATCGTAGTGCTTGCGGTATTACTGGATGTTGTAGTAAGAAACGGAAAAGGGATCGGCAAAAAGAACCGTAATAAATAGGACATTTCCGGTCGGGGGCCGGTTTGTTAAATAAATGTTTCATTTTAAATTAAAGGAGGAAGTAGAAATGAAGAGAAAATTGTTATCCGTATTATGCTGCGCGACAATGGCAGCGGCAATGATGGCAGGGTGTGGCGCAAAAGAAAATGCGACGGACACAAGTGGGGATACAGCAGAGACCAGCACGACAACACAGGGCAGCACGGCTTCGACCGAAAGCGATGCGTCGGGCAGTGGAACAGACTGCAAGATCGCGCTGATCACGATGGATTCCATAGATCAGCACTGGGTAACGATGAATGAAGGCGCGCAGGAGGAAGCAAAGAAGCTTGGCGTGACAGTCACTTTCATGTCTCCGAATACCAAAGATGACGCACAGCAGATCGAGTGTGTAAACAATGCGGTTGCAGGTGGATATGGCGCGATCATGGTAGCGGCAAACGGACCGGACGCGATCTCATCCGCATTAAAAGATGCATCCGCAGCCGGAGTAAAGATCGTATATGTTGATTCTCCTGCAAACGTAGAGGCAGAGGCAACATTTTCGACAGATAACGAAGCGGCAGGAAAAACAGCCGGTGAGGAAATGATAAAGGCATTAGAGGAAGCTGGCATTACATCCGGTGATATCGGAGTAATCAATGTCAACGCAGCGACCGATTCCTGTGTTGCGCGTGAGGAAGGATTCCGCAGCGCATTCGACGGAACAGATTATACGTTGTTAGAGACCCAGTACGGGGAAGGTGATGCTGCAAAATCACAGAGTATCGCGGAAAACTATATCACCCAGGGTGTGGTAGGTATCTTCGGATGTAACGAAGGTTCCACAACAGGTGCGGGAAACGCGATCAAAGCATCCGGAAAAACAGACATTATCGGTGTTGGTTTTGATAAGTCTGACGCGATCTTAAGCCTGATCGACGACGGATATTTACTCTGCACAATGGCACAGAATCCGGATGTCATGGGACAAAAGGGTGTGGATGCCTGCGTGGATGCGCTAAACGGAAAAGACCTCGGTGGTGAAGTTGTAGATACCGGTGTTTCCGTTCTGAAAAAAGAGTAAGAAATCAATCAGTAAAACTTGATAGAAACTGCGCCAGGCCGCCGGATCATCCGGCGGCTAATGGCGTATTTCGCATTTGTACAGGAGGGGGATTTTATGATAAAGGTAGTCATAGCAGATGATGAAGCGAGGATCTGTCAGCTGATCAAAGTGCTGGTGGACTGGGACGCGCTTGGGATGGAGATCGCGGGCATCGCGTCAAATGGGATTGAGGCGCTTATGATGGTGCGTAAGGAGCGCCCGGACATTCTCATTACCGATATCCGTATGCCGGGAGCGAGCGGGATCGATCTGATCAAGCAGGCGCGGAGCATATGTCCGTCCATCTGCATGATTATTATCAGTGGATATGCGCATTTTGAATATGCAAAGACCGCGCTGGCGTATGGGGTAAAGGATTATCTCCTAAAGCCGATCAATCAGAAAGAGCTGATGGCATCGCTGCAGAAGGTGGCGGCGGAGATCTGTCTGGAACAGGAGCAGAAGGAAGCGGATGCTTCCATGGCGGAGGAGCGTACCAATGACAGGAAGCGGCTGCGGAATGTGCTGATCCAGGATCTTCTCTCGGGACAGGTGAAGGCGTCTACGGAAGAAGAAATGGAGGCGCAGTATCATTTTTCCGCGAAAAACGGGGTGTGTCAGGCGTTTGCCCTGCGCCTGGATCATGAGGCGAAAGAAGAAAAAGACAGACCGGAAGAGCTGGTGTGGAAACGGACGGAAAAGATCATAAAGAGCGGACTGGAGCGTTTCAGCGAGGAATGGATCTTATACTGGCATGACTGCTTTTTGTACGGAGTCATGAATTATGATGCCAGACAGGTCGAAGAAGTGCGGAAGATGATGCGGGACTGCCTGAATCAGTTAGAGGCGGCAAAGCACCTGATCGGTGTGCGGGTATTTTCCCTGGGGCTCGGGGGAAGCAAAAAGACCTCGCCGGAATTGCAGGCTTCGATGGAGGAGGCGCTTTTGGCCGTGCAGGAGCGCTTTTTGTGCGGAAGCGGAATCCTGCTTGAAAATATCGAGCATACGCCGGTATTGTACGAACAGCGGCTGTTAGACAAATATACGAGGCGGATTGGGCATGCGCTTGAGATCCTAAACATAGAGGAAATGAAACAGGCGGTGCATGAGCTGTTCCAGGCAGCAGTGGACACTCCGAACGTGCATGGCTTTGAATTGTTTGAGCTGGTCTGTGCGGCTGGAAATATCTTTGTCATGCAGTTAGATGTCAAAGAGAAAGAAAAGCTGATGAAAAATTTGAAAGAAAACTGTGATGCGGCCTTGAACGCGGAGGAACTCTTTCAGAAGCTGGAGCAGTTTGAGGAAGCACAGATCCTGAAAATATTAAAAGTGCGCGAGGCGGATTCGGCAAGACCGGTGCGCAAGGCAAAGTGTTACATAAAGAACCATTACGGGGAGCAGATCACGCTTGAGGAGGTCAGCGCGGAGGTTGGACTGAGCACGGCATATTTCAGTGTCCTCTTTAAAAAGGAGACGGAGGTCGGCTTTGCGAAATACCTAATGAATGTGCGCATGGAGCAGGCAAAGACGCTGCTTCGGGAGACCAACCTTCCGGTGGCAGGAATCTGCAAAAAAGTCGGGTACAACGACCTCAAACATTTTACACATACCTTTGAGAAGCTCGCGGGAGTAAAACCTGCGGTATACCGGAAACTGTATGGATGATCGAAAAAGGAGCTTGGAATAACACATGGGAAAACAATTCAAAAAAATGTCTTTTATCTCCAACCGGATCGTGGCTTTTACGGTGGCGGCAGGTCTGCTCGGGATCTTTATGACCGGCAGCTATTTTTACCAGGCAGTGAGGAAGGGAGCGGCGATCGTACCGTTTGTGGTCATGACGGTCTGCTTCCTGCTTCTTATCTCCTTTGCGTATTTCGGGATCGCGTGCCCGTATCTGCGCTGGAGGCATAAGGTTGAGCAGTTTTTGGACGGCTATCTTCCGTTTGAGGAGATCGACAGCCAGGATATCATGCTCACGCCCTATACCTATCTGGAAGAAAAAAAGATCAGCGAGATCTTAAATTCTACGCAGGTGGTAAACTTGAACAAGCGGCAGGCGCAGTATCTCGCCCTGCAAAACCAGATCAATCCGCATTTTTTATACAACACCTTGGACGGGATAAGGAGCGAGGCGCTGATCGCCGGCGTGGAGAGTGTTGCGGAGATGACAGAGGCGCTTGCGGCGTTTTTCCGGTATACGATCAGCAAAACGGAGAATATGGTAGCCGTGGAGGAGGAGCTGGATAACTGCAAGACCTATTTTAAGATCCAGCAGTATCGTTTTGGGGACCGGCTAAGACTCCACATCGAATGTGACGAGGAAGACCGGGAGAGCATTCTGCGGTGCCGGATACCGAAACTCACCTTACAGCCGATCCTGGAAAACAGTATCATTCACGGAACGGAATTAAAGATCGGAACCGGAAATCTCACGATCCGCCTGGGACTGACGCAGACCAGACTGCTCATCAAGATCTCCGATGATGGGGTAGGCATGGATGAGCAGACCCTAGAGCGGTTAAATGAAAAACTCGGAAAGACCGTTGAGCAGTTTGATCTCCAGAAAAATGAGAAGAGCGGCGGGATCGCCCTGGTAAATGTAAATAACCGGATCCAGCTTTTGTTCGGGAAGGAATACGGGATGCATATCTTTTCGATGGAAGGTGTCGGGACAGAGGTTGAGATCACGATCCCGATCATCAAAAACGAGAGAGAATGGAAGAAGCGGAGTGTGTAGATGAAAAAAGAGATCTTACGAATGGAGCGCGTGACCTACAAAGAGGAGGAGACAACGTACTTAAAAGATTTTGAACTGAATGTTTTTTCCGGGGAGATCGTAGGGCTGCTTCCGGTGAACGCGTACGGGCTTCCGCAGCTGCTTTCCGTGTTGCGGGAAAATCCGCTGCTGTATGCGGGTTATATGTATTACAAGGAGAGGCTGGTCAATTCGTGGCAGGCGGGAAAAAATTATGACAAACGGATCGCGGTGATCTCAGATCAGACGTCTCTTGTGGAGGGACAGAGTGTTCTTACGAATATCTTTATCCTGCGCCAGGGATTTAGGCAGGAGCTGATCCGCAAAAAACTGCTGAAAAGCCAGCTGCAGCCGTTTTTGGATGAGATCGAAGTGGAGATTGAGGCGGATACGTTAGTCGAAAAACTGTCTTCGTTTGAACGGCTCGTGGTGGAACTGCTCCGGGCGGTCGTCGCGGATTACCGTCTGATCGTGATGCGCGAGATCGGAACGCTGGTCAATGAGGGAGAACTCGAAAAGATCCATGCGTTTATGAAACATTACGCGAAACAGGGATTTTCGTTTCTCTATATCAGTCCGCATTTTGAGGAGATCCTTCAGATCTGCGGCAGGGCAGTCGTGATGAGCAACGGAAAGGTCATAAAAGCGCTGGCGGGAGAGCAGATGCAGGCGCAGACATTGAACTTCTATTCGGAAGAATACAATGCGAAGGTCAGACATCATATCGAAAGCCTGAAAGAGAGACAGTCCAACAAGATCGTTTTTGAGGGAAGGCACTTATGCGGAGATGTCATTTTTAATTTTAATTTAAAAGTGGCACAGGGCGAGTGCGTGGTGATCCAGAGTCTGGAGGAGGGGATCTTCCGGGATCTGTATCTGCTTTTTCAGGGGGAAAAACAGGATGAGATCCATCCGGGAACCTGTTATCTGGAGGGCAGGGCGACGAAGATCTGTGGCGACCGTGGCATTGCGTTTATCCGGGAGGAACCGACGGAAACGATGCTTTTTTATGACATGAGTTACATGGATAATCTCTGTATTGCCATGGATCACAGAGTAAAAAATATCTGGGGAAACCGTAAGATGAAACGGTGCATCCGGGCGGATTTTGAGGAGATCCTCGGAGAGAATGTATTTGACAAAAGGATGCAGGAACTTACCGAAATGGAAAAATATGATCTGGTCTATACAAGGATCATGCTCCAGAAACCGAAGATCGTCTTTTGTGTGCAGCCGTTTAAGGGTGCGGATCTAAGGCATCGGATCCACATCTGGGAGCTGCAGGAGAAGCTGCTGCGAAAAGGGATCGCGGTCGTGATACTTGCCGTGAATATGGCGGACGCGCTGTCTTTGGCAGACAGGCTGGTGCGGATCGATAAAGGAACCGTTGTGACGGAGTATCAGAGAAAAGATTTTGGAATGCTGCCGAGGAATATTCCATGGAAGGCACTTTATGATGAGAATGGGCGCATCCCATAAATGTTCCGTAAAAAAATGCTGCCGTGCAGTCTTTACTGTGCGGCAGCATTTTTATCTCTTAGTTTTTCTTAAAACCTGCTCTCTTGCGGAGGGTCGGGTCAAGGATACGTTTGCGGATACGGAGATTTTCCGGTGTTACCTCAAGAAGCTCGTCCGTGTCGATAAAGTCGATCGCCTGTTCCAGACTTAAAATCTTAGGCGGAACCAGTGTCAGCGCTTCGTCTGCGGAAGAAGAACGTGTGTTGGTCAGGTGCTTCTTCTTGCATACGTTGATCTCGATGTCTTCCGCGCGGGAACTCTGGCCGATGACCATTCCGGCATAAACCTTTTCGCCAGGTCCGATAAAGAGGGTACCACGATCCTGTGCGGCAAACAGACCGTAAGTTACGGATTCGCCGGTCTCGAATGCGATCAGGGAACCGGTCGGACGATATTCGATATCACCGCGGTAAGCGTCATAGCCGTCGAAGATGGTGTTGATGATACCATTTCCCTTGGTATCGGTTAAGAACTCACCACGATAACCGATCAGTCCACGGGACGGGATACGGAACTGGATACGGGTGTAACCACCGCTGATCGGTCCCATATTCTGTAATTCACCTTTTCTCTGGCTGAGCTTCTGGATTACGGCTCCGGTGAAATCATCCGGGACATCGACATAAGCGATCTCCATAGGCTCAAGGCGTTTGCCGTTTTCGTCTGTCTTGTAGAGAACTTCCGCTTTGCTGACTGCGAATTCATAGCCTTCACGGCGCATGTTCTCGATCAGAACGGATAAGTGAAGCTCGCCACGGCCGGAAACCTTGTAGCAGTCCGGGCTCTCGGTCTCTTCGACACGCAGGGAAACGTCGGTGTTCAGCTCGCGGAACAGACGGTCTCTGATGTGGCGGGAGGTGACATACTTACCTTCCTGTCCGGCAAGCGGAGAGTCGTTTACGATAAAGTTCATGGAGATCGTAGGCTCGGAGATCTTCTGGAACGGAATCGCCTCCGGGTTTTCCGGTGCGCAGATCGTATCTCCGATGTGGATATCAGCGATACCGGAGATCGCAACGATCGCACCGATCTTTGCCTCGGTCACTTCTACTTTATTTAATCCGTCAAATTCATACAGCTTGCTGATGCGGACACGCTCTTTTTTGTCCGGTTCGTGGTGGTTTACCACAACAGCTTCCTGATTGACTTTTAAGCATCCGTTATCAATCTTGCCGACACCGATACGTCCAACGTACTCGTTGTAGTCGATGGTACTGATCAGTACCTGGGTATTGGCATCCGGATCGCCTTCCGGAGCCGGGATATAATTAACGATCGTCTCAAAGAGAGGCGTCATATCTTTCTTTTCATCATTTAAATCCTTCATGGCATAGCCTTCTCTGGCAGAAGCATAAAGGAACGGGCAGTCGAGCTGTTCGTCAGAAGCATCCAGATCCATGAATAATTCCAGCACTTCGTCCACAACTTCGGCAGGTCTTGCTTCCGGACGGTCGATCTTGTTTAAGCATACAATGACCGGAAGATTCAAAGCCAGTGCTTTCATCAGTACGAATTTGGTCTGCGGCATAACACCTTCAAAGGCATCGACTAACAGAACAACGCCGTTTACCATCTTTAAGATACGCTCTACCTCGCCACCGAAATCCGCATGTCCCGGAGTATCGATGATGTTGATCTTGGTATCCTTGTAATATACGGCAGTGTTTTTGGAAAGGATGGTGATACCTCTTTCACGCTCAATGTCGTTGGAGTCCATAACACGTTCCTGTACTTCCTGGTTGTCACGGAAGACACCGCTTTGCTTTAACAGACCGTCTACCAGAGTGGTCTTACCGTGGTCAACGTGTGCAATGATGGCGATGTTACGAACGTCTTCTCGTTTCATTTTCATAAATTTGTACCTCTTTCTATATAGAAGAAAAAACAACAGTTCAAAAAAAGGGTCTATAAATGACCGACCTTTTTATTTTATCACATTTTTTTCAATACGCAAGCAGTTTTCGTGAAATATCGGGGGATACCGGGGATCGCAGGCGCGGAAGAGAGAAAAGAAATGTTATCGACAAATTGAAGCACATTTTGAGTGCGCGGCGTGATAACTTAATAACCATTCCGGGGAATGGGAAGACAAATGCAGAAGGGAGTTCTAAATAACAAAGACATGGAATACACATATAGCAGGATACAAGTCGATATGCCATCGATGTACATGAGCCGACGGGCAGCAGAAGAAAAAGCGCCGGGCGAGAGGAAGGGAGAAAAATTCATGGCAGATAAAATTTTTGAAAACAATCAGGTATCAATGGTAGGGGAAATCGTTTCGGATTTCACGTTCAGTCACGAGGTTTACGGAGAAGGCTTTTATATGGTAGAGATTGCGGTGAACCGGTTGAGCAATTATATGGATTACATACCGCTCATGGTTTCCGAACGGCTGGTGGACACGAAACAAAGCTGCATCGGACAGAAGATCTATGTGACCGGACAGTTTCGTTCCTACAACCGCCACGAGGAAAAGAAAAACCGCCTTGTGCTCTCTGTTTTTGTGCGGGAACTGGAATTTGTGGATGAAGTGAGCGACGAGGTAAAGAGCAACCAGATCTTTCTGGACGGTTATATCTGTAAGGCACCGATCTACCGGAAGACACCGCTCGGACGTGAGATCGCGGATCTTTTGATCGCAGTAAACCGGTCCTATGGAAAATCCGATTATATCCCATGTATCTGCTGGGGAAGAAACGCGCGCTTCGCTTCCGGATTCGCGGTTGGCGGACATGTACAGATCTGGGGCAGGATACAGAGCCGTGAGTACATAAAAAAGATCAGCGAGACGGAAACAGAGAAGCGGATGGCGTATGAGATTTCGGTCAGCAAGATCGAGTTCCTGGAATAAAATTTGCTTTTTTTGCGGTATTGTGGTATTTTAAAGAAATCTGATAATATGATACGATGCTTGAAAAAAGCGGAGGAGGCCAAAATTGGGTACAGGACATGTTCAGGTTTACTATGGTGCGGGACGGGGAAAAACAAATGCCGCACTTGGAAATGCGCTGCGTGCTGCAAGTGAAGGCAGAAATGCGTACGTCATAAAATTCTTAAAAGGCAAGGGCGAGAGCAGTGCCTATTATGAAAGGTTAGAGCCGGAGATCAAGGTATTCTGCTTTGAGAAGGCAACCGGATATTATGACGAGCTGTCGGAAGCGGAACAGGAAGAAGAAAAGATCAATATGCGAAACGGCATCAATTTCGCGAGAAAGGTATTAACGACCAGAGAGTGCGACATGCTGATCTTAGATGAGGTGCTCGGACTTGTGGATAACGGGATCGTTTCGGTGGAAGAATTGGAGCTTCTGATCCGTGAGAAGGAAGATGATGTCGATCTGATCCTTACCGGGCGTGTATTAAAAGAAGAGATCCGTCCGTACGTCGATGAGATCTACAATATTACTTCGGAGAAGTAATGACTGTTGACAGAGATATTTGTCAGTGATATAGTAAATTTAACAAGTAAAAATGTGAAGATAGAGGTTGCGTGATCTATGAGTAGCCGGTCTGATGTGGCAGGAACAGGAGACGACGGGTGAAAGGAGAGAACGCCGAAAGGGTATGTTACCTGACAGGCATATTCCTTGGGCACTTGGCGAACAGCCATTTGACTGTCATCTGGCAACGGATGGGGCGCTATCAGAGGTTTGGGTAATACAAGAAGAAGCTTTTGACCGGTCCATGGGGCCGGTCTTTTTCAAACCATAGGAAATTCTTCCTATGATTTAAAAACGCTCCGCGGGGATGCGCAGCTCGCGGAGATGAAGTTTATGTTGAACATACCGCTCGCGCGCGAAAGTGTGCGGTAAGCGCACACTTTATTTCATAAGAAAGAGAATTACCATATATTACATACAGGAGGAAAATGTTATGGCTATTTTTAAAGGAGCAGGAGTTGCGATCGTCACACCGATGAAGGAAAATCTGGATGTGAATTACGAAAAACTCGAGGAGATCATCAATTACCAGATCACAAACGGTACAGACTGTATCGTGATCGCAGGAACGACCGGCGAGGGATCGACACTTACCATGGAGGAACACGCAGCGGTGATCCGTGCGGCAGTGGAATTTACCAAACATCGTGTTCCGGTTGTTGCGGGAACCGGTTCGAACTGCACAAAAACAGCGATTCAGCTTTCCAAGGAAGCCGAAGAGGCAGGAGTGGATGGCCTGCTCGTGGTAACACCGTACTATAACAAAGCGACCCAGAACGGACTGATCTCACATTATTCCCAGATCGCGCAGGCGGTAAAGACACCGATCATCATGTACAACGTACCGGGAAGAACCGGATGCAACATGCTGCCGGAGACAACCGCGTACCTGTTTGAGCATGAGGAAAATATCGTGGGCTTAAAGGAAGCGACCGGAAATGTCGCGCAGGCATCCAAGACCATGTATCTGACAGACGGAAAACTGGATCTGTACTCCGGAGAAGACGGACTGGTTGTTCCGTTACTTTCCATCGGAGGAATCGGTGTGATCTCTGTCTGGTCCAATGTGGCACCGCAGAAAGTGCATGACATGGTGGCAAGCTATCTCGCAGGAGATACCAAAAAGGCGATGAAACTGCAAAGAGAGGCACTTCCGCTTGTGGATGCGCTCTTCTCCGAGGTCAATCCGATCCCGGTAAAGAAGGCGATGAACCTGATGGGAATGAATGTCGGAAGTCTGCGTTCCCCACTCTGTGAAATGGGAGAGGAAAACGCGAAGAAGTTAGCAGAGGTCATGAAAGCGTATGGCATAAAGCTGGCATAGGAATTTGGCAACAGGCAGGGAAGAACCGGAAAGATAAAGGTGTATAAAAAAATGACAAAAGTGATCATGAACGGATGTAACGGAAGAATGGGGCAGGTCATTACGGGCCTCATAGAGCAGGATGAAACGGTTGAGATCGTGGCAGGGATCGATCAGTATGACGGGATCAAAAACGATTATCCGGTCTACGCTTCGATCGAGGACTGCGAGGTCGAGGCAGATGCGGTGATCGATTTCTCCAATGCGGCAGCAGTGGACGGCCTGCTTGATTATTGCGTGAAGCGTCAGATCCCGGTGGTTTTGTGCAGTACCGGGCTTTCGGAAGAGCAGTTAAAAAAAGTGGAGGAGAGCAGCAAAAAAGTGGCAGTGTTAAAGTCTGCAAACATGTCACTAGGCGTCAACACGCTGCTTGAGATCCTGCCAAAGATCGTAAAGATCCTCGCACCGGCAGGCTTTGATATGGAGATCGTGGAAAAACACCATAACCAGAAGTTAGACGCACCGAGCGGTACTGCGCTTGCGCTTGCGGACTGTCTGAACGACGCGGTGGGCGGAGATTATGAATATAAATATGACCGCACGAAAGAGCGCAAGAAGAGAGAAAAAAATGAGATCGGCATTTCCGCGGTCCGTGGCGGCAGTATTGTCGGTGAGCATGAGATCATCTTTGCCGGAATGGATGAAGTGATCGAAGTGAAGCATACGGCATATTCGAGAGCCATCTTTGGGAAAGGCGCGATCGAAGCAGCGAAATTCTTAAATGGAAAGCCGGCGGGACGTTATGATATGAGTGACGTGATCCGGGGATAAGAAGGAAAAAGAAAAAATAAAAGAAGCAGGGTCCAGTTTATAACAACTGGATGCCTGCTTTTTCTAATGCTTTGATGTCGTCCGGTTTCCAGATCGAAGACTGAACCTCTCCGATATGAGCCTTTCGTAAAAAGAACATACAGATACGGGACTGACCGATACCGCCGCCGATCGTGTATGGAAGTTTCTCGTCAATGACCGCTTTCTGGAACGGAAGCTTTGCGCGTTCCGGGCAGCCTGCCTTGTCAAGCTGGGAAAGGAGAGCCTTCTTGTCTACACGGATACCCATGGAAGAAAGCTCAAGCGCGATGTCAAGAACCGGATAATAAACTAAGATATCGGCATTTAACGCCCAGTCATCATAATCCGGGGCTCTGCCGTCGTGTTTCTCGCCGGATTCCAACGTGTCACCGATCTTTAAGATGCACACAGCGCCTTTGGTCTTGGTGATGTAAAATTCACGTTCCTTCGGTGTGTATTCCGGGAACATATCCTCAAGCTCCTGGGAAGTGATAAAGAAGATCTCTTCCGGAAGGATCTCATGTATGTAATCATATTGAATGGACATATACTTTTCAGTCTTGCGTAAGACTTTGTAAACCGTGCGCACGGTATCTTTTAAATATTCTTCCGTACGGTCTTCTTTTCGGATGATCTTTTCCCAGTCCCACTGATCCACGAAAATAGAGTGGATATTGTCGGTTGTCTCGTCCCTGCGGATCGCGTTCATGTCCGTGTAAAGACCTTCGCCGCAGGAAAAGCCGTATTTTCCAAGTGCGTAGCGTTTCCATTTCGCGAGAGAGTGTACGACCTGTGCTTCTTTATCATTCTGCTCAAGAATGCCAAAGGAGACCGGACGTTCCACGCCGTTTAACTCATCGTTCAATCCGGAGAGCGGATCTACGAAAAGCGGTGCCGAGACACGGGATAGATTTAAGCGCAGCGCTAAAAGATTCTGGAAGAAATCTTTTACCGTCTTGATCGCGATCTGTGTGTCATGCAGATTCAGTTCCGAATGGTAATCTTTCGGTATAATTAAATGATCCATTATGTTTTTTCCTCGATTCTGTATAGGGTTCTTGGATTTTTCCTAATTTATTATAGCAATCTCGTTTTTGTTTTTCAATGATTGTGCAGATATTTGTGCAAAGAAATTTGATATGGTATACTGAAAAGAAAACCGGGGGAGTAAGGAAGAGCAGAATGGGAAAAAAGAATGAAAAAGAAAAAAGCAAAAAAGACGAGATAGTAAAAAGGCGGGAAGCAGAGGGATTTCTGCCAAAATATTCCGAGCGTTACTTCGCGGGAAGGGGAAAAAGCAGACTTATCTGGGGATTCATCTGCGCGTTTATCGGGATCGAAGCTTTTCTCGCGGCGGAGGAGAGAGCGTTTTATTCCGCAGGATGGAACATGGTGGCATTTTTTAGCATAGCAGTCGTGATCTATGTGATCTGGCCGTGCGGCCGCGTCTTAAAAAGGAAAAAGATGCTTGGCTTCTGGCTGCGGCAGGAAGGGATCGAGCAGGAGTTATTCTTTGGCGGAACAAGGATGCTGCCGTACAGCTATTACGACGGGCTGCTGTGCGAGGAAAAATACTACTACAAAGATTCCTGTTTTCAGATCGGAAAAGGGAGGGATAAACTTTGCTTTCCGTATGAGATCGGAAACCAGAAGGCGAAGAATCATGTCCATGACTTTCACAAGCGGTTGAGACCGTATCTGAACGAAAAAATGCCAACCTATTATTCCTGCTGCGGGGTGCTGGACCGGAAATATTTTTACCGGAAGAACCGCAGGATACACAGCGCGATCCTCTGGGTCACCACGCTTGTGTTCTGGGGACTCAGATCCGATATTACACGTATTGGCCAGGCGGGAGTCTGCGGGGCGGTTGTCGGCGCGATCGCAAGTATTGCGCTTTACTATATTTTTAAGGATGCGGTGCTCGAACAGAAAGTTTGGGATGACTTAAAGAAAAAACTGCCGGACTGCTGGAGCCATGTACAGGGAAATCCGTATATGGGCTGGATCGTGTTCTGGATCGAAACGGGTTTCTGGATATTTGTCATGCTTATGATCATCCTTTTTGCGGGAGAATAGAGGAAAGATATGTTACGGGAAAAACAATATGAGAGAAAAAACTGGCGGTCGGTGATCCATATGACATGGGATCCGGGCAGCTCGGAAGTGATCCGAATCCATATGGTGCCGCCGCGTTTCCTGCCGTTTCGCAAGGTGCCGTCCATAGCGATCTTAAACGGGCAGGAGCTGCTGCCGCTAAATGAGGCATGGGCGATCCTGTTTACGGAGTTTGCCAATGCGGTAAACGCGCATGGAGCGGGAGAAATGAGCGAAGAGGATCTGGCAGGGATTCTGGACCGCACCTTCGCCGGGGTAAAAAAAGTGTATCCGCAGGCAACGGATGAGATGCTAAAAGAGGATCTGCTCGCGATCACGGATACATTCCGCACAGTGGTGCGCGGTGAGATTCCGGAAGTGGAGATCGGCGGGCTGTCGCTTGCCGGGTACGCGAAAAATATGACCGCGCCGCACCGGATGGATCTTATGGTATCGGCAATGACGGTAAACGGCGCATGGCACTGCAATCAGAAATGTCTGCACTGTTACGCGGCGGATCAGAAGCTGTCGGAGGTGCCGGAGCTTTCGACCGGAGAGTGGAAAAAGATCATTGCCGCCTGCAGGAAGGCGAAGATCCCGCAGCTGACGTTTACCGGCGGGGAACCGACACTACGGGCGGATCTCTGTGAGCTGATAAAGGAGGCGCGCTGGTTTGTCACAAGATTAAACACAAACGGCGTGCTGCTCTCACCGGAGCTTTGCGCGAATTTGAAAGAAGCGGAGCTGGACAGTGTCCAGGTGACGTTTTATTCGGACAAGGAAGCGGTACATAATGAGCTGGTCGGGGCGGACAATTATAAAAAGACGGTGGACGGGATCAAAAACGCGCTTGCGGCGGGGCTTAATCTGAGCATCAATACGCCGCTTTGCACGAAGAACCGGGAATACCGGGATACGCTCGAATTTTTACACGCGCTCGGTGTCACCTATGTGACCTGCTCCGGGCTCATCGTCACCGGAAATGCGAGAAAGGAAGAGTCGGAGCGGACGCAGCTTGCGGAGGAAGAACTGTATCGGATCTTGGAAGATGCGGCGGCGTACTGCTATGCGAACGGGATGGAGATCGCGTTTACTTCGCCGGGCTGGATCGCAGAAGAAAAACTGCTCGCGATCGGACTTTCGGTGCCGTCCTGCGGCGCGTGTCTGAGCAATATGGCGATAGCACCCGATGGCAGGGTCATACCGTGTCAGAGCTGGCTGGATGAAAAACCGCTTGGAGATATGCGGACGGAAAGTTTTAAAAAGATCTGGAACCGTGCTGCGAGCAGAAAGCACCGGGCATACGCTTCAAAAAATAAAAAGAGCTGCCCGTTAAGGGAAAGGGGAGAAAAACAGAAATGAAAAAATACACATGGAAGATCTGCATGGTTTTTGCGCTTGTCCTGTTCTGTCTGTTCGGTCAGAAAGAACGTGTCATGGCGTATTCAGATGCACTTGATGAGATCGAAGATTATGAGATAAAGATAAAACCGGCATCGGACGGTTCTTTGTATATGACCTACCATATTGCGTGGAAGGTGCTGGATGACGAGAGTGAGGGCGCACTGACCTGGGTAAAGATCGGGATCCCGAATGAATATGTGGAGGATGTACGCCCGCTCAGTGACAGCGTAAAGAGCGCAAAGTATAAAAGCTATGACGGCGAGGATTATGTGAGAGTGGATCTTGACCGGGAATATTATGCGGGAGAGGTAGTGGATATTGATTTTTCCATTCACCAGCATCATATGTATGAAACGGCGGGGCAGTGGCGCACCTATAATTTCACGCCGGGCTGGTTTGACGAGATCGAAGTGGATCATCTGGCTGTCTACTGGAATCAGAAAGGCGTGGATTCCGTCCCGTATCAGGCGGTAGAGGATGGAGATGATTATCTGTGGGAGACCAGCCTGTTTCCGGGGGAACGGTATTCTGTCACGGTCGATTATCCGGCGGATTTTTTTGAGAGTGAGGATGACGCGGTAACGAGCGCGCGGGCAAAAACGGATGTGGTGCTCATTGCGCTTCTGATCGGTGTTCCGGTCCTGGTGTGTGTCCTCGCGCTGATCTTCCGGGCACGGGTCGCAGGGAAAGATCATTATACGAAAGACCGTGGAATGGGAGGCATTTATACCTCGACGCACCATACGGGAGGCCACGGCGGCGGAGGCGGCTGTGCATGCGCATGTGCCTGTGCGTGTGCCGGTGGAGGAAGAGCCGGCTGTGCGAGAAAAGATTTCTACGGAACCAGGCTTGAAACGTTAAAAGTCAGACAGGCGATTTTAAATTATGAAAAAAATTCTTGCCAAGAAAAATGATATGTGATAGTATGTGAAACAAAGAAAAAGCGAAGAAAGAGACTCCTATCTTCAGACATCGACAGGAACACGGCGTCACCGACTGAGAGCGCTGTCCGAAAGAGGAGATAGCGGGAACACTCTGGAGCTGGTAGATTGAACCCCGGATCGAAAAGACCGGATGCAAGTAGGTTTACCCGGAGAGCGCACGTTACGCGCATAAAGTGGAGAAGGCACAGCCTTTCTCAATGCGGGTGGTACCGCGGGATATTTGACATTCTCGCCCTGGAATCTTCGGATTCCGGGGCGTTTTTTTATCCCGTCCCGCACCTATCGACACACCGCAAAAGGCGGATAGAAAAGGAGCGTACAAAAATATGGATTTTGTGACAGGAGTAACCAAAAAAGAAACATTAGAGATCAGTGAACTGCTTGCAGGGGATCTCACCGGAGAGACAGTCAGAGTAAACGGAGCCGTGCATGCCATCCGTGACATGGGCGAGGTCGCTTTCGTGATCCTGCGAAAGAGAGAGGGACTTCTTCAGTGCGTATATGAAGAGGGAAAGACAAACTTTGACTTAAAGGATTTAAAAGAGGGCGCGACCGTGGAAGTAAAGGGCGTTGTATCAAAAGAAGACCGTGCCCCGAACGGGATCGAGATCCGGTTATCGGAGATTCAGGTATTGTCTGAGCCGGTAGAGCCGATGCCGCTTGCGATTTCCAAGTGGAAATTAAACACTTCTCTGGAAGCAAACTTAAATTACCGTGCGATCTCCCTCAGAAATGTGAGAGAACGCGCAAAGTTCCGTATCCAGGAAGGCATTGTGAGAGGATTCCGTGATTTCCTGTACAAAGAGGGATTTACCGAGATCCACACCCCGAAGCTCGGCGCAAAGAGCGCGGAGGGCGGAGCAAACCTCTTTAAACTCGAGTATTTCCACAGACCGGCGATCTTACAGCAGAGCCCGCAGTTCTATAAACAGATGATGGTCGGCGTCTTTGACCGTGTCTTTGAGACAGCGCCGGTGTTCCGTGCGGAGAAACACAATACCAAGCGTCATCTGAATGAGTACACCAGTCTTGACTTTGAGATGGGCTATATTGACGGCTATGAGGATATCATGGCGATGGAGACCGGATTTTTACAGTACACGATGGAACTCCTGTCAAAAGAATATGCAAAAGAGTTGAAAATGTTAAACATCACGCTCCCGAATGTGGATAAGATCCCGGCGGTGCGTTTTGATGAGGCAAAACAGAAAGTTTCCGAAAAATACGGCAGAAAGATCCGTAACCCTTACGATCTTGAGCCGGAAGAGGAAGCGCTGATCGGAAAATATTACAAAGAAGAGTGCGGCGCGGATTTCGTGTTCATTACACATTATCCGTCCAAGAAGAGACCGTTTTACGCGATGGATGATCCGGAAGATGCAACCTATACGTTAAGCTTTGACCTTCTGTTCCACGGACTTGAGATCACGACCGGCGGACAGCGTATCCATGATTATAACGAGCTTCTTGCAAAGATCGAAAAGCGCGGCATGACGACCGAGGGCATGGAACAGTATTTAAGCGCGTTCAAGCATGGTATGCCGCCGCATGGTGGACTTGGTATCGGTTTGGAGCGTCTGACGATGCAGCTTGTCGGAGAGGACAATGTTCGTGAGACCACCCTCTTCCCGAGAGATTTAAGCCGTCTGGAACCGTAGGAAAAAGAAAGGAGCAGATCCATGAGTGAAAAAAATATGATTTCCGATGAGACGATCGAATACGTCGGAATCCTTGCAAAACTGGAATTAAATGACGAAGAAAAAGAGCGCGCCAAGAAGGATATGGGCGATATGCTCGATTATATCGATAAATTGAATGAACTGGACACGTCAGGCGTAGAGCCGATGTCCCATGTGTTCCCGGTAAACAATGTGTTCCGCGAGGACGTTGTCACAAACGGGGATGGCAGCAAAGATACGCTTGCCAATGCCCCGGTTATGAAAGACGGCGGCTTTAAGGTTCCAAAGACGATCGGTTAGGCAGGAGGAATGACATGAGTTTAATGAGTTTGACAGCCGTTGAGCTGGGAAAGAAGATAAAAGCGGGTGAAGTGACCGTAAAGGAAGCAGTCACGGAAGCTTTAGACGCGATCGAGAAAAAAGAAAAGACCGTCGGCAGTTTTGTGACGGTGGACAGAGAGGGCGCCTTAAAGCGCGCGGAAGAAGTACAAAAACAGATCGATGACGGTACCCTGACGGGACCGCTTGCGGGTGTTCCGGTGGCGATCAAGGATAATATGTGTACAAAGGGCATGCTTACAACCTGTTCTTCCAGGATCTTATACAATTTCAAACCGACCTATACTGCGGAGGCGGTAAAAAATTTAGAGGAAGCCGGCGCGGTCATCCTCGGAAAAACCAACATGGATGAATTTGCCATGGGAAGTACGACAGAGACCTCTGCTTACGGCGTGACAAAAAATCCGTGGAACACGGAGCATGTGCCGGGTGGTTCCTCCGGTGGATCCTGCGCGGCGGTAGCGGCAGAGGAGTGCTCCTTTGCACTCGGATCGGATACCGGCGGATCGATCCGTCAGCCGAGTTCCTTTTGCGGTGTGACCGGAATCAAGCCGACCTACGGCACGGTTTCCCGTTACGGACTGATCGCTTACGGTTCCTCCCTGGATCAGATCGGACCGGTCGCAAAAGATGTGACGGACTGCGCAACGATCTTAGAGGCGATCGCTTCCTATGATAAGAAGGATTCCACTTCGATTCGGAGAGAAGATCTGGATTTTACGTCAGCGCTTGTGGATGACGTGAAGGGCATGAAGATCGGAATCCCGAAGGATTATTTCGGAGAAGGGTTGGATCCGGAGGTCAAAGAAGCGGTGCTTGGCGCAGCAAAGAAATTAGAAGAAAAGGGCGCAATCGTGGAGAAATTTGACTTGAGTCTTGTCGAATACGCGATTCCTGCTTACTATGTCATCGCCTGCGCGGAAGCAAGCTCGAACCTTGCCCGCTTTGACGGTGTAAAATACGGATACCGTACCGAAGAATACGACGGACTGCACAATATGTATAAAAAGACACGTTCCGAAGGCTTCGGACCGGAAGTAAAACGGCGTATCATGCTCGGTTCCTTCGTTCTCAGCAGCGGTTATTATGATGCCTATTATTTGAAGGCACTGCGCACGAAGGCACTGATCAAAAAGGCATTTGATGAAGCGTTCGCAAAATATGACGTGATCCTCGGACCGGCGGCACCGACGACCGCACCGAAGATCGGAGCATCCTTAAGCGATCCGATCAAGATGTATCTCGGCGATATCTATACGATCTCCGTCAATCTTGCCGGACTGCCTGGAATCTCACTTCCATGCGGAAAAGACAAAAACGGACTGCCGATCGGACTGCAGCTGATCGGAGACTGTTTCAAAGAGAAAAATATCATCCGCGCGGCATATGCGTTTGAGCAGACGAGAAGCTATGAACACAGCCCGCTTGCAGAACAGGATTAAGGAGAGGAGGAGAAGAGAATGCGTAAAGAATATGAAACCGTGATCGGACTGGAAGTCCATGTAGAACTTGCAACCAAGACGAAGATCTTCTGCGCCTGCTCCACAGAGTTCGGCGGAGCGCCAAATACCCATACCTGTCCGGTCTGCACCGGAATGCCGGGTTCCCTGCCTGTCTTAAACAAACAGGTTGTGGAATACGCGATCGCAGTGGGACTGGCAACAAACTGTACGATCACCCAGTACTGCAAATTTGACCGGAAGAATTATTTTTACCCGGATAATCCACAGAACTATCAGATCTCCCAGCTGTATCTGCCGATCTGCCGGAATGGCGGCGTCGAGATCGAGACAGCCGGAGGCAAAAAGACGATCGGGATCCATGAGATCCATATGGAGGAGGATGCCGGAAAACTGGTACATGACGAGTGGGAAGATGTTTCCATTGTCGATTATAACCGTTCCGGGGTGCCGCTTATTGAGATCGTATCCGAGCCGGATATGCGTTCCGCGGATGAAGTCATCGCCTACCTTGAGAAACTGCGCATGATCATTCAGTATCTTGGCGCTTCCGACTGTAAATTGAACGAAGGCTCCATGCGTGCCGATGTCAACCTCTCCGTGCGCGAGGTCGGAGCGACCGAGTTCGGTACCCGTACCGAGATGAAGAACTTAAACTCCTTTAAGGCGATCGCGAGAGCCATCGAAGGAGAAAGAGAGCGTCAGATCGAACTGATCGAGATGGGAAAATCCGTTGTGCAGGAAACCAGAAGATGGGATGACAACAAGGAATCTTCCTTTGCGATGCGTTCGAAAGAGGATGCGCAGGATTACCGTTATTTCCCGGAGCCGGATCTTGTGCCGATCGTGATATCGGACGAATGGCTGGCTGAGGTTAAAGCAAGAGAGCCGGAGCTTCGTACCGCAAAACTGGAACGTTACAAAAAAGAATATGACATTCCGGATTACGATGCGGAGATCATCACGAGCCATAAGAGACTGGCGGATATTTTTGAGGCGACCACGGAACTCTGCGGCAAACCGAAAAAAGTATCCAACTGGCTGATGGTCGAGACAATGCGTCTCTTAAAAGAAAACGATATGGAGCCGGAAGATATCAGGTTTTCACCGGGCAACCTTGCGAAGCTCATCGATCTTGCCGATGCGGGAACCATAAACAGCAGCGTGGCAAAGGAAGTTTTCGAGGAAGTGTTTAAAAACGATATCGATCCGGAAAAATATGTGGAGGAGAAGGGCTTAAAGACCGTAAATGATGAGGGGGCTCTCCGCACGACGATCGAACAGATCATAAAGGACAATCCACAGTCTGTGGAGGATTACCACAATGGTAAGGAAAAAGCCATCGGATTTTTAGTAGGACAGACCATGAAAGCGATGAAGGGAAAAGCGAACCCTGCGATGGTAAATCAGATCTTAAAAGAACTCTTATAGTATATAATAAGAAGAAAGAATAAAAAGAAAAATGGAAGATCGGACAGAAACCGGAAAAAATTACCGGCCTGTCCGATTTTCTTTTCCATTCTTTCCGTAGACAATGCCATGGTTTTGTGTGATAATAGAAAGACAGGAATTGGGGAAAAGGGTTATTGGATGGGAATCAGGTGCAAATATGAAAAAAACGAAGGAATACGAAAACGAGCCAAAAACCAGTGAAAACGGAAAAAAGAGATGGACAGCCGAGGAGATTAAGACAGAGATCCTAAGCTGGATCAAACTGATCCTCATCATTTTGATCTGTACTTTTCTTTTGCGCAGATACGTTATCGTAAATGCGGAAGTGCCGTCATCCTCCATGGAAAATCTGATCGAACCGGGAGACCGGCTGGTTGGATTTAGGATGGCATATTTAAAGGAAGAACCAAAACGTTTTGATGTCATTATCTTCCGTTATCCGGTGGATGAATCGCAGAGCTTTATCAAGCGCGTGATCGGACTTCCGGGAGAGACTGTGGAGATCCGCGAGGGCAGGATCTATATCGACGGGGCAAGCGAGCCACTGGAAGAGGATTACCTGAAAGAGGAATGGACCGTAAACAACGATGGCTATGTGTTTCAGGTGCCGGACGACTCCTATCTGGTGCTTGGGGATAACAGAAATGTTTCTCTGGACGCGCGGTACTGGGCAGATGAGGCGATGGAGTACGGCGTCGCGGCGACCGAGTCGGAAGCGGAGAAGTATTCCTATGTGAGCAGGGACGCAATCCTTGGAAAAGCAGAATTTAAATACTGGCCTAAAGTAGGATGGATCCGATAAAACACAACATGCAGGAAAACTGGAGGTACTTGGAATGAGTGAAAATGAAAACAAAGATGATCTGATCCATACAGATCATAACGATATACCAAATGACAATACGAACAAAGACAAAGACGAGTATGAAGACATCTGCTATATCTGCCGCCGCCCGGAGAGCGTGGCAGGCAAGATGATCCATATCCCGAGTAATATCTGTATCTGTCAGGACTGTATGCAAAAGACATTCGACAGCATGAATGGCTCCGGTCTTAACATGAACGATTTTATGAACATGGGTGGCGGCATGCCAAACATTGGAATGATCAATCTGGCGGATATGCAGGGATTTATGCCGAATAACCAGAAGGTAAAAAAGAAAAAGCCGAAAGAACAGAGCGAACCGGTGCTTGATATCCACGCGATCCCGGCGCCGCACAAGATCAAGGCAAAGCTTGACGAGTATGTGGTGGGACAGGAGCACGCGAAGAAAGTCATTTCTGTTGCGGTGTACAATCACTATAAGCGTGTTGCGGCAGATACCAAAGACGAGATTGAGATCGAAAAATCCAACATGCTTATGATCGGACCGACCGGATGTGGAAAAACCTATCTGGTAAAGACGCTCGCAAAGCTCCTAGATGTGCCGCTTGCGATCACGGACGCGACTTCCCTGACAGAAGCCGGCTATATCGGTGATGATATCGAAAGCGTTGTCTCAAAACTGCTTGCCGCAGCCGGAAATGATGTGGACAAGGCGGAACGCGGGATCATCTTTATCGACGAGATCGATAAGATCGCGAAAAAGAAAAATACCAACCAGAGAGATGTCAGCGGGGAATCCGTACAGCAGGGAATGTTAAAGCTCTTAGAGGGAGCGGAAGTGGAAGTTCCGGTCGGAGCGAGCAGCAAAAATGCGATGGTTCCGATGACCATGGTAAACACCAAAAACATCCTCTTTATCTGCGGCGGTGCGTTCCCGGGACTGGAAGATGTCATCAAAGAACGTCTGAACAAAGAGGCATCGATCGGATTTAAGGCAGATCTGAAGGACAAATATGATGAAGATGAGAATCTGCTCCGCCAGGTAACGGTGGAGGATATCCGCAAATTTGGAATGATCCCGGAATTCATCGGACGTCTGCCGGTCATCTTTACGTTGGACGCGCTGACCGAAGAAATGTTAGTCCGGATCCTGAAGGAGCCGAAAAACGCGATCTTAAAGCAGTACAAAAAACTGCTTGCGCTCGATGAAGTGGAACTCTCCTTTGAGGATGACGCGCTTTATGCGATCGCAAAGAAGGCGAAGGAAAAGAAAGTCGGCGCGCGGGCGCTGCGTGCGATCATCGAGGAATTTATGCTGGATATCATGTATGAAGTCCCGAAAGACGACAACATTGGAAAAGTCACGATCACCAGAGATTATGTAGAAAAAAATGGTGGTCCGCTGATCGCGATGCGTGGATGCGCGGAGCTTGAAGATCATAATATGTAAAGAAAAAAAGCCGCAGGAGGCATTTGCAGAGCCCCTGCGGCTTATGTTATACTAAAAAACAAAAAGGGGGAAATGAATGACAGATTATATTTTATTAGTTGCAGCAGTCATACTGTTATGCCTTTCGCTCAATAAACTGTCCGGAAAGATCGGGGTGCCGATGCTTTTGGCATTTATTCTGCTTGGCATGTTGTTTGGCACGGATGGAATTTTGAAGATCCCGTTTGACAATTTTGAGATCGCGGAACAGGTGTGTTCCATATCGCTCATCTTTATCATGTTTTACGGTGGTTTCGGAACAAGTTTTAAGCAGGCGAGGCCGGTGGCAGGAAGGGCGGTGTTGCTTTCAACAGCCGGGGTATTTCTGACGGCACTTCTGGTTGGGCTGTTCTGCCATTATCTGCTTCACTTTGAATTTTTAGAAAGCATGCTGATCGGAGCCGTCATAAGTTCCACCGATGCGGCGTCCGTGTTTTCCATCCTCCGTTCCAAAAGGCTGAACTTAAAATATAATACCGCTTCCATGCTGGAAGTTGAGAGCGGAAGCAATGATCCCTGCTCGTATATGATGACCGTGATCATTCTGACGGTCATGAGTGGAAAATTCAGCGGGGGTGAACTGGTATGGATGATATTTGCGCAGCTTGTGTTTGGAATATGCGTCGGAGTACTTGTGGCGCTTGGCGCAGCGTTTATCTTAAAGAAAGTGCAGTTTGCGACAGACGGATTTGATACGATCTTTGTCTTTTGCATGGCACTTGTAGCGTACGCGCTTGCGTCGCTGCTTGGAGGAAACGGATATTTAAGCACTTATATAGCGGGTATCATCCTTGGGAATCAGCCGCTCACCAACAAAAAATCCCTGGTGCATTTTTTTGACGGGATCACCGGGCTGATGCAGATGCTGATCTTCTTTCTGCTCGGACTTTTATCGTTCCCGTCGCAGCTGCCGCAGATCCTGCCGTATGCGCTTGCGATCGCAGTATTTCTGACCTTCGTGGCAAGACCGGTTTCGGTGTTCGCGATCCTTTCGCCGTTTAAGGCACCGATCCGCCAGCAGCTTCTGGTTTCGTGGTCGGGACTTCGCGGCGCGGCGTCCATCGTATTCGCGATCATGGCAACGGTGAGTCCGGCATATACCAAAAATGATGTATTCCATATTGTGATCTTTATCGTGCTCTTTTCCATCAGCATCCAGGGCTCGCTGCTCGGACTGGTCGCAAAGAAGCTTGACATGATCGATGATACGGGCAACGTCATGAAGACATTCAGTGACTATTCGGATGAGATGCCGGTGGAATTTATCAAGATCGCGATACGCAAAAACCATCCGTGGGCAGGCAAAAAGATCATGGATATCCTTTCGCTGCCGGATGTGTTAGTGGTACTCGTTCTGCGCGGGGAAGAGCGTATCGTGCCGAATGGAAGTACCGTTCTTCTGTCGGGAGATATTGTGGTATTGAGTGCGCTTTCGCCGGAGGAAAATCTGGGCCTGTGCCTTGCGGAGCGGACGATCGAAAAGGACAGTTCGCTGATCGGAGAGACGATCGCGGCGTTAAAGCTCGGGGAAGAAAAACTGGTGCTGCTTTTGAAGCGGGGCGAGGAGGTCATCATTCCAAACGGTTCCACGAAGATCAAAGAGGGAGACGTGTTAGTCATCTGCCAGGTGTAAAAAGCCGGTTCACTTTTTTTCGCTTCTGCATACATATACATAGGAGAGCAGGTTGCAAAAAAGGAAACGGCGTGTATGGATTGCAAAGAGGCAGTTTATTCGGAGGATTATTATGACCTTATCATAGAGTACGGGAGTATCGGTGCCAATACATCGGTGATCCCGGCGGACTGCAGGCAGGAGATCAATGTTGCGTACAGCATCGGATATTTCAACAGAGAGCGTCTGCCGGATTTAAATATTACGGATTATACCTATTCCGCCATCCCGCAGTGCTTTACGCTAATGGATGACGCGGCGTTATCTGGCAGCGGGATCTTAAAGGTGCAGAATCAGCCAACGCTTTCGCTGAAAGGAGAGGGTATCCTTCTCGGCTTTCTGGACACCGGGATCGATTATCAGAATCCGGTGTTTCAAAACGGACCGGCAAGCAGCCGCATTGTGAGTATCTGGGATCAGACGATCCGGGATGGCAGGCAGCCGGAGGGCTTTTTGTATGGAAGCGAGTACCGGACGGAGGAGATCAATGCGGCGCTTCGCAGTGAAGATCCGCTTGCTTTCGTGCCGTCGGTAGACGAGGATGGGCACGGAACGTTTCTTGCCGGAGTTGCGGCGGGATCGGAGGATGTGCCGGGAGATTTTTCCGGCGCGGCGCCCTATGCGGATATCGCAGTGGTAAAGTTAAAGCCGGCAAAGCAGAACATCCGTGATTTTTATTTTATCCCGTCTGACGCGGTCGCATATCAGGAAAATGATGTGATGGCAGCGATCGCGTATCTGAACAAACTGGCGTTAGAAGAAAACCGTCCGCTGGTGCTCTGTATCGGGCTTGGCACGAGTATGGGAAGCCATGGCGGAACCAGCCCGCTTTGCATGTATCTAAACGAGATTGCGACCCTGAAAAATCATGTCGTGGTGATCGCGGCAGGAAATGAAGCGAACGCGAGACATCATTACTACGGAACGATCATGAAACATGGGGATTCCGAGACCGTTGAGATCAATGTGGGAGAAAATGTCCGGGGATTCACGGCGGAACTCTGGGCGAAAGCACCGGAGCTTTATTCCGTCGCGATCATATCGCCGACCGGGGAACAGATCCGGCGGATCCCGGTCATGCAGCGCAACCGCGTGGAGTACCAGTTCATTTTTGAAGAGACGGTGGTCAGCGTGGAATATCAGATGGTCGGAGTGCGGAGCGGCGATCTGCTGGTGTTTTTCCGGTTTGACCGCCCAACGCGCGGACTCTGGGAGATCGTAGTCTATGCGGAGGACAGCATCGTGGAGGGACATTATCATATCTGGCTTCCGCTCAGGCAGTTTATGAGCGGTGACGTGATCTTTCTGCGTTCCAGTCCCGATGTGACGCTTACAGTGCCGTCCACAGCGGAAGTCCCGATGACAGCGGGTGCTTATGATGTACAGACGGGAAGCCTGTTTTTGGATTCAAGCAGAGGATTTACTGCGGTAGGTGACATCAAGCCGGATTATGTGGCACCCGGGGTAAATGTATACGGACCGGATCTTAGAAACCGCTATACGACAAGAACCGGCACTTCCGCGGCGGCGGCAGTCGCGGCGGGAGGAAGCGCGCTTTTGCTCGAGTGGGCGATCAAACGGCAGTATGCCAGAAATGTCAACAGTGTAAATATTAAAAATTATATCCTGCGTGGAGCGAGGCGGGAAGAGGGCAGAACCTATCCGAACAAAGAGTGGGGGTACGGGGTGCTGGATATCTACGAAGCCTTGAATAAACTAAGGGTACTTTAGGTAAGACAAAGGAAGAGAAAAAATGGAATTATATATGCAAAATGAGCTGACAGAACAGTTAAGGCAGACCGACTGCGTATTCACACACGGAGGAAAATTTCATGCGGATGATGTGTTTTCCTATGCGCTGCTTCGCATGATCCATCCGGGACTTCTTGTGAGACGCGGCAATGAGGTGCCACAGGATTTTACCGGGATCGTCTTTGATATCGGAGGAGGCGCGTTTGACCACCACGGGAACGATGAGAAAAAGAGGGAAAACGGTGTGCCGTATGCCGCGTTTGGGCTGTTGTGGCAGCAGCTTGGCACGGCGGTACTCGGAGATGAGAAGCAGGCGGAAAAATTTGATTTCCGTTTTGTCCAGCCCCTGGATCAAAACGACAATACCGGAGAGCCGGATGAGATCGCTTCTCTGATCGCGGATTTTAATCCGGTCTGGGATGCAGACGAGGATACGGATGCCGCGTTCCTTCGGGCGGCAGATTTCGCGGAGCAGATCCTGGAACGAAAGTTCTCTTATATTAAGAGCAATATACGCGCGGACGAGGCGGTAAAACCGTATCTGGCGCAGGCATCGGACGGGATCCTTGTGATGGATCAGTATCTTCCGTGGAAAAAGGCGGTGGAGAAAGAAGAGGGAATCGCGTTTGTGGTATTTCCGTCCAACCGCGGAGGCTATTGCGCGATGAGCGTCAAAGATTCCGTCTTAAAGGAGACCAAATGTCCGTTTCCCGCGGAGTGGTACGGAAAGCGCGATAAGGAGCTTGCGGAAATTTCCGGGATCGCATCGCTGCGCTTCTGTCATAAGACCGGCTTTATGCTGACAGCTGATGAAAAAGAGGACGCCATTCTTGCGTGCCGCGTGAGCAGGGAGAAGGAGAAAAAGAGCCGGATCTTCTGGATGCGCGTAAAAAAGGCGTTTCGAAAGAAGAAGAGCAGGAGGGACGTCAGATGATATATCTCGGGATCATAGCAGGCATTTTCTGGCTTGACTATTTTATCAAACGTTATGTGGATAAGAACCGCGAACTGATGGAGGAGACTCCCATTTTAAAAGGAAAGGTCATTATCCGTAAGTATTATAATAAGGGAGCCGCACTTAATTTCCTGGCAAAAAAGCCGGAGCGTATGCGGCAGATCCAGACCCTGCTTATGGCGGCGGCCGGAGGGAGCTTTTTTACCCTGTTATCAAGAAGAGGGGACAAAGGCGTGAAAACGGCGCTCGCCATGATACTTGGGGGAGGCGCGAGCAACCTTTATGACCGCGTGAAAAAAGGACATGTTGTGGACTATTTTAGTTTTAAAACCAGATCCAGGCGGCTGTCCGGCATTATCTTTAACATATCGGATTTCTTCGTGTTCGCGGGGGCTCTGCTGCTTGTGCTGTTCGGGAAAAAGGAAAAATAAAAAAAGGCGTTTGTCATCCGGTTTCAAACCGGAGTGGCAAAGCCTTTTTTTATTAATCACATTTTTGTTCCTTATATCTTAGTCCTAATAAAAAATCGAAATTCTATATTACAGAGAAAGGTACATTGAAAAAAACGGGCTGATTAAAATTGTTTAGCAGACTGTTACGTTGACAGCCTGAGGACCTTTTGCGCCTTCTGTAACATCGAATTCTACGTTAGCGCCCTCTTCTAAGGATTTGAATCCTTCCATGTTCAGTCCTGAGTAGTGTACGAATACATCTTTTCCTTCTTCGTCGGAAATGAATCCGTAACCCTTCTGATTGTTGAACCACTTAACTGTACCTTTCATTTCAGTACCTCCAAAATTAATATATCATGCCATTTTTGACACAGGTTCAGAATAGCATACATCATTCCAAAAGTAAAGGAAATTAAGAAAGTATTTCGTGGCAGATTCCGTGATTTTTCAGAAAACGGCAGACCAGTTCGTCCCACGCATTTTCAAAGGAACGATCCATGGAAAAGACGCGGTAGGAGACCCCTGTCGTACAGGTGAGTACCTGATCCTTAAAATGCAGATTCAGATAAGCGCCCGAAATGTCATTCTCGGAAAGAGAACTTCCAGAATGAACGAGTGTATTTTTTAAATTTTCCGGAGAGAGCATGAATACAAATTTAAAATAAGAAGGGGTGTGCTTCCCTTTGATCAGGTCAAAACAGTTCGACCGGAACAGGGAAAACGGCGCGGTCGAGAGTCCGTTCAGTCCGAGGATGTCGAGTTCGTCCGTCGTGAAAAAGGAAGTATTTAACGTGCCGTCAATGTGACAGGTGACGGAGGTGGTGATCACGGCCTCCGGCATGAGAAAATGATCAAATAAATCTGTTTTTAAGAGCTTTGCCATAAAATCTTTGACGTCCGTAATCTGTAATGAAATCATAAAATTCCTCCTGCTTTTCTCATTATAGCGGTTTGAAATGCCGAATGCAATTTAAAAGAATTTAAAAGATTTTTTCACATACTCGAAAAATGAACAAAAATATAGTAGAATACAAAACAGGAGGAATCAGGAATATGAAAGAATTAGAAGAATTATTTTCGTTGCTGGAGGAGGGAACTTCTCCGTATCAGGTTGTATCACATACAGAGGACTATTTAAAAAAGGCAGGATTTTTTGGACTTTCCTTTGGAAAGCCATGGGATCTTACTCTGGGAGAAAAATATTATGTAAACCACCATGGCTCCACGATCTTTGCGTTTACGATGCCGGAGCGGGCAGAGCGGATGGGGGATATCCGCATAGCGGCGGCGCACACCGACTTCCCGTGTCTCAGGATCAAACCGAATCCCGATGTAAAGAATGCTTCATACGCCGGGGTCAATGTGGAAGTATACGGCGGAGCGATCTTAAATACCTGGCTGGACCGTCCGCTCAGCGCAGCCGGCCGTGTGGCGGTAAAGAGCGGGGAGATCTTAAAACCGGATATCCGTTATGTGGATCTTAAAAAACCAGTCTTTACGATTCCGAACCTGGCGATCCATATGAACCGTGAAGTGAATAAAGGAGTGGAGCTCAATAAACAGATCGATATGATCCCGGTCTTTGGGATGGAAACGTCATTTCTGTCGTATCTGGCGAAGGAGCTTTCGGTAAAAGAGGAGGATATCCTTGATTTTGAGCTTTATATCTACTGCGCGGAGAAACCGCTTTTTGTCGGCGGAGCGGAAGAATTTATCTCATCGCCGCGTCTGGATAACTTAACGAGTGTGGCAGCCTTAAGCCGGGCAATCTGCAAAGCAGGGAAGCGAAACGGTCTGAATGTGATCGCGTTGTTTGATCATGAGGAGATCGGCAGCCGGACAAAGCAGGGCGCCGGGTCGTTCATGCTGAATGAGCTTTTAGACAAGATCCTGCTTGGAATGGGAATGGATCCGGTTGCGGTGAAAGAGGCAAAGTATAACAGTATGATGCTTTCGGTTGATGTGGCGCATGCCCTGCATCCAAACCAGATGGGCAAGATGGATATCACGAATCAGCCGGTGACCGGGAAGGGACTCTGCATCAAAGAGGCGTGTTCCCAGTCCTACGCGACAGACTGTGAGGCGATCGCTGTCGTGCAGCAGCTGTGCGAGGCAAAAAAGATCCCGTATCAGAAATTTGTGAACCGTTCGGATATCCCGGGAGGAAGTACATTAGGATCGATCGCGTCCGCTCTGCTTCCGGTCAAGACGGTTGATATCGGACTGCCGCTTCTCGCGATGCATTCCGCAAGGGAACTCATGGGAAAAGAGGATCAGAAAGCATTGTGTGACTGTGTCCGTGAATTTTTCTCAGTTTGTCAGTCAGGCAGAAAGTAGAAAACAGATAAGAGGGACAACATGCGTTTGAACAGAAAAAAATGGATGCTATCCGCACTTGCGGCGCTGTTTCTTATGACAAGCGGGTGTGCTTCCGTAAAAGTGGATGAGATCCGTGGTGTGAAGGACAGTATTTTATCTACGGCGGAAAGACTCGTTGTGCAGGATACCGAAACCGAAGCAGCCGGAACGGAGCAGGGAACGGAAAACGGGACGGCGGATGTGAACGGGATCTCGGACGGAAAATATGTGTATGAGTGTCTGGATGGAGAAACAAAAAAAGTATATGATGAGGTGCTGGCGGCGATCCTGGAGCAGCGTGAGAGCGTGATGGTTTCCACACTGGATGAAAAGGTGCTCGATCAGGCGTATCGCGCGGTCAATGCCGATTACGGCGGACTTTTCTGGGTGTCCGGTTATCAGTATACCCAGTATCTGTTAGGAGAGCAGCAGACCGGTCTCGCGTTTTCACCCCGGTATACGATGAGCTATGAGGAAAGACAGGGCACGCAGGCGGCGATCGACGCAAGTGTGGAACAGATCCTTTCGGGTATCTCGCCGGCGGACAGTGATTACGATAAGGCAAAATATGTCTATGAAAAGCTGATACAGAATGTCGATTATGTGCCGGATGCCGACAATAATCAGAACATTATCAGTGTATTTCTGACCGGACAGACTGTATGTCAGGGCTATGCCTGCGCGACCCAGTATCTGTTAAATCTCTTAGATGTTCCGGGTGTGATCGTGACCGGTATGGCGAACGGACAGAACCACGCCTGGAATCTGGTGCTCCTCGACGGAAATTACTATTATATCGATACGACCTGGGGAGATCCGACCTATGCCAACGCGGGGGAGGATGAAAAAGAGGTCAACTATGATTACCTGAACCTGACGACATCGGAGATCACGCGGACACATACGATGACGGTCGATTTCCCGCTGCCGGACTGTACCGCGATGGAAGATAACTATTATGTGAGGGAAGGCCGCTATTATGTTGACTGGTATCCGGATGAGATCGGGGCGCTTTACCGCGCGGCGTGGGAAAACAAAACCGGGCCGGTCGCGGTGAAATTTGCGGATTCGGCGCTGTATGCGGAGGCAAAGGACTATTTTATCACAGATCAGCATATCGGGGATTTCTGTGATGGATTAAAATCATTCCGATACCGCGAAAATCAGGATCTTGGCGTACTTACAGTATATTTTTCGTAAACTTTTGCGTTTTTTTATAAAATAACTCTTTTCAACTGGTAATATTTGTGCTACTATCATGTAGTAATAAAAACTACATGATGCAGAGGAAAAGAAAATGACATATAAAATTATAATTGACAGTTGTGGAGAACTTACCGATGTGATGAAGCAGAATGAACATTTCTGTAATGTCGCGCTGGAACTGAGTGTAGACGATCATCACATCACGGATGATGAGACGTTTGACCAGGCGGATTTTCTTCGCCGGGTAAAGGAGAGCAAGAACTGCCCGAAGTCTTCCTGCCCGTCTCCGGAGAGCTATATGGAGGCGTTCGGGGATGCCGAGCGTATCTATATGATCACGCTTTCTTCCAATCTGAGCGGCTCTTACAACAGTGCGGAACTTGCAAAGAACATTTATAGTGAGGAGCATCCGGATGCGGATATCCATGTGTTTGATTCCCGCTCCGCTTCGGTCGGGGAGACACTGATCGGTCTGAAGGTACAGGAACTGGAAGAAAAAGGACTGGATTTTGACAGCGTTGTGATGCAGACAGAAGCCTATATCAATGAGCAGAATACATTTTTTGTGCTTGAGACACTGGATACCCTGCGCAAAAACGGCAGACTCAGTAATTTGAAGGCGGTCGTTGCAAGCGCGCTCAGCATAAAGCCGGTGATGGGATCTACTCCGGAGGGAACGATCTGCCAGCTCGGTCAGGCACGCGGCATGACAAAGGCGCTGGATAAGCTGATACAGGATATGCTTGAGAAGACGAAAAATACCGAGGAGCGTGTGCTTGCGATCGCGCATTGTAATTGTCCGAAACGTGCGCAGTCCATGCGGGAAAAAATTGAAAAGCTGGCAAAATTCAAAGATATTATCGTTGTGGATACGGCGGGAGTCAGCACCATGTACGCAAATGACGGTGGTGTGATCGTAGCGGTATAAAACAAAAGAGGATGGGCGTTATGCGGTCTGTTAAAGAAGTCCGAAAGGCAGAAGTTTTTCGGGACAAAGGAGACAGCGCATGACGTTCTTTTTTTATATATTTTATCATCAATTTATCAAAAATGCGGTATAATAGAACCATAGCAATCTATGGAAAATACGGAAAGGAGAAGGGGAATATGTTAAAAAACTGGAATAAGCCAAGATGCCCGGAAGAAGAGGAACTTTTGACGCGATTAAAGGCAGCGCGTGAGCGCCTTACGGTACAGCAGATGCAGATCAAAGAAAAGAAGCTTCCGGTGCTCATTTTGTTTGAGGGCTGGGGAGCCGCAGGCAAGGGCAGTGTGCTTGGCAAGGTGATAAGGAACATTGATCCGCGCTTTTTTCAGGTGGCAACGATGGGGAAGCCGACCGAGGAAGAGGCGAGAAAGCCATTTTTATACCGGTATTTTGTCCAGATCCCGGAGGCAGGAAAATTTAAATTTTTAGATGGTGGCTGGATGGACGAGATCACGCAGGCGGTGCTGTACAAAAAGACGGATGAGGAGCATTATAAGGAACAGATCGAGAGCGTGCGGAGGTTTGAGCGTCAGCTGACCGACAATGGTTATCTCGTGGTGAAATTCTTTTTCCAGATCAGTGAAAAGGAACAGAAAAAACGTCTGGAGCTGTTAAAGGATGACAAGAACACAAAGTGGCGTGTAAACCAGGATGACAGCTGGCAGAATAAACACTATGCGCAGTGCATGGATGTGTTTGAGCAGTATCTGTGTGACACGAATGCGTCCCAGGCACCGTGGTATCTGATCGACGCGAAGGATAAAAAGTGGGCGGAGCTTCAGGTGTTGGAGACGCTGGTGAGCAGTATCGATACCGCACTGAAAAACGCGAGTCTTGCCGTGCCGCTTTTGCAGAATCCGTTCCCGCTTGAGCAGGCACCGAAGCTTTCGGAAGTAAAACTGGATAAGGAACTGACGCAGGAGGAATATAAAGAAAAGCTGGAGAAATATCAGAAGCGTCTGCGGGAACTGCACAATGAGCTTTACCGCAAAAAAATTCCGGTGATCATTGCCTATGAGGGATGGGATGCCGCAGGCAAGGGCGGAAATATCAAGCGGATCACCGAGGCGCTTGATCCGAGAGGATTTGAGGTACATCCGATCGCGAGCCCGGAGCCGCATGAGAAAGCGAGACATTATCTCTGGCGTTTCTGGAACCGTCTGCCAAAGACCGGGCATGTCGCAATCTTTGACAGAACCTGGTACGGAAGGGTCATGGTGGAGCGCCTGGAGGGATTTTGCAGTGAAAATGACTGGCAGCGCGCTTACAATGAGATCAATGAGTTTGAAAAGGAACTCTCCGACTGGGGTGCGGTTGTGATCAAATTCTGGGTACAGATCGATAAAGATACCCAGCTGGAACGCTTTAAAGACCGGGAAGGTACGCCGGAAAAGCGCTGGAAGATCACAGATGAGGACTGGCGTAACCGCGACAAGTGGGATCAGTATGAGGAAGCGGTCAACGAAATGTTAAAAAAGACCAGTACAAGCTATGCGCCGTGGCATATCCTGGAGTCCAATGATAAGAAATACGCGCGCGTGAAGGCGCTTAAGATCGTTGTGGACGAGGTGGAAAAGGCACTGAAGGAGAGAAAATAATTTACAGGAAAAGCGAAGCAGGCATTACGAAATCGTAGTGTCTGCTTTTTTTTGCGCCGGGCGCTGTTGGTGTTTTCCTGCTTGATTTTATCAGGTGATAGGGATACAATAAAAAAGCATGTCACACTGTTACGAGAATATCGATTGGGATATCGGGCAGCTGCAAATATAAGAGAGAGAGGAAAGTTATGAAAAAACAAGTATTTATAATGCTTTCACTGGTTGCTGCACTTGGGATCGCCGTGGTATTTCCAGATACGGTCGGCGCAGCCGAAGTGATAATGGAAAGCACGGAAGATGAGACAAATACCGCAGGAAAAAACATAGATTCGGAGACCGGACTGGTTATTCCGGAACTGAAAGACTGGGATTACACGAAAGATGATGCCAATAAGATTTTATTGATCAAGGACTATAGAGGATTTGATTCATACATAAAAGTTCCTGCAGCATATATGATTGACGGAACGAAATACAAAGTTAAATTTACATTGAAAAGAAAAAATTATTTAAACGAAGAGGGAGTATTCTCAAAACACAATTTAGTGAAAGAGGTATTTTTAGAAGACGGAATTACCGGGGATTTCAGATATCTGTTTAAAGATTGTTGTAATTTAAAGAAAGCAAATATTCCGTCGGGAGTGACGGATTGTACCAGTATGTTTGAGAAATGTACAAGTTTGGTGGAAACACCGACGATCCCGGCGGGAGTGACAGAGTGTAAATCCATGTTCGCTTACTGCGAGAACCTGGAAGAACCACCGGAAATCCCGTCAGGAGTGGTAAATTGTAATTTGATGTTTTATCACTGCGAAAAAATGGCAAAGGCACCGGAAATCCCATCAGGTGTGGAAAGGTGTCAGATGATGTTTGCGTACTGCAAAAGTATCGTGGAAGCTCCGGACATCCCGTTAAGAGTGACAGACGCTAACAGAATGTTTAGTGACTGCAGTGAGCTGGTGAAAGCACCGAACCTGCCGGAAAGTATAGAAGATGCAAGTGCTATGTTTGAGGATTGTTCAAAATTGTCAGGAAGCATGGAAATTTCGGGGAGAATACAGAAATTATACCATTGGTATTATGCAGGGAAAGAATATAATGTAGGTATGTTTGAAAATGCGGCCACCGAAGGGGATGGGCTTACGATTTATTATGCGGACGATGTGAATATTGACGAGATTTTAGAGACAAAAAGTGCGAATAGTAAAATTACCGCAAAACCGCTGTCGGAAAAGCCCGGGCCAAAGCCGGATACACCAAAACCGGATACACCAAAGCCGAGTGATCCGACCCCGGATACGCCAAAGCCGAGCGACCCGACCCCGGCAACACCATCGGGAACTAAGGTGGCAACTTACGGAAATGATACCTTTTATCAGGGCGATGATGGAAATCTGCGCTGCTATGAAAACGGCAAGTTAGTTACCAATGAATTTAAATTTGACGGAACTTATACTTATTATATGCAGGCAGACGGAACTCCGATGAAAGACCGGCTGACCTACCATCCGGATGGAGAGCATATCATCTATCTTGATACCGAGGGACATGAAGTGTTTGCCAATTTCCAGTATTGCCCGAGCGTGGATTATATCTGTTACTTTGATTCCCAGGGATATCTTTATAAGGATCAGATCACGTTTGTGGGAGACAAGACATATTATCTGAATGCCAATGGAGCGCTGGAACAGAATGGCTGGTTCCGGTTTGCAAATGGTCTGGATTATGGATGGGCAAATGGCGACGGTACTTTGATCACGACAGGATTCTCTGCGGATCCGTACGGAAGAACGGTGTTCTACCATTGGAATGGAATGGTAGCGAGAGGGCTGATTACGGATGGTGTCTACTATTACAACATGGACACGACAGATGGACATTACCTTGGACAGTTTCCGGTGCAGTAGAAAATAGAGCCTGGGGTGAGTTATACCCGGGCGACAAAGAAAAGGGATATTCCAAATGATTCGTTTGGAATATCCCTTAATTTGTCTGTTCATCCGGCGAAAAGGTCATAAGATCTGAGATGTCACAGTCCAAGATGTGGCATAGGGAGTTCAGAGTATTTGTAGACACTGATTCATCGGACATCAGGCGTTTGATCGTTTTGCTGTCTAAATTATAAATTCCGCATTTATTTCGAAGGTAATAAGTACTTATTTCTCTTTCGCGTAATAGTTTACGCAATGGTTCAAAAGAAATCATAAAAAAATCCCCTTTACGTTTCTGTAATTATCACATATAATATATGGGAAATAATATGAGGAATAATCCACACAAAAGAAGGGAGAGGGTAAAAATGGGATATCGCGAATACAAGAATGAGGGATATGAATCCGTAAAAAAGCAACATAATATTATGGTTTTAGTTGGAAACGGATTCGATATGGAAATCCTGGATTCTTTTCAGAAACAGACAAAGACATCCTATGCAAATTTTTATCATTATCTTGAATACCAGAACTGTAGAGAGGATAATGTGATCTACAGAAAAATGAAGGAGGAGAAAGAGAAGGATAACAAACTTTGGGGTGATTTTGAAATCGCATTGATATCGTTGTTGAATGAGAACGTTTCAGCCGTTGATCTGGAAAATGATCTTCATGAGATACAGGGGTATTTTTCTTCATTTTTGGATGATATTATAAGTCCGGAATTTCTGGCTGAGATAGGAAAAAAATCAGAGGAGAAGAAATGGGCGGTCAATTCATTGAGCAGTTTTTTACAGGATATCAGTAAAAAGGATTATAAGACATTACGGTTTCCGGCAAATACCGAATATTATGATTTGTTCAATTTTTTGATCTTTAATTTCAATTATACAGCGCTCTTAGACAATTACATTTATATGGATAAGGAGCAGTTTGATCCGCATCCCTATAAAACAGTGGACAGGAACTTCCGCTTTTACCCGAATCCCAATGGTTACGATGGTGTGAATCCGGAGATAAAAGAAAAAACATGGGTATCCTACCTGATGATGAATGTGATCCATCCGCACGGAGTGCAGAGTGTACCAAGGTCGATCCTGTTTGGATTTAATGATAAGGATCAGATCAGCAATAAAGAATGTGAAGAATACGCAAATCATTTTATCAAACCATATTGGGGACAGAATGAAGTAAAATATAAAAGTTATTTTGCGGAGACAGAGCTTTTTATCCTTTTTGGACTGTCTATGGGACGGACGGATAAATGGTGGTGGGAAAATATCGTGCAGTCGTTGCGGAAAGAAAATTCAGAATTGATCATTTATATGTATCAGGAGGCTGGAGCTAAGGTAAGTGAGAAGAGTGTAAAGGATACATTCTTAAAGGAAGCCGGGGTAGAACTGGAGAAGAAGGAAGAAAAAGCGGTTTTAAGCCGGATTTTTGTAGTGCTGTATCAGGCAGACAGCAAGAGGGTGTTTTTGAATTCCAAAAACTAAACAAAACAACAGTATTCATAGCATAAATTTTTTTGTACAATATGGGGAATATTCCGCATATAAAAATAAGTAAAAAAGGAGAGAGAAAATGAAAAGAAAATTTTTAATGGCGGCGATGTGCTTTGTGATGGCAGGCACATTGTGCGCACCGGGAAACGTGATGGCGGAAGAAACTGCCACGCAGAGTGTGGCAACTACGGAAAATGTGGATGTGGATGGCACAGAAGATGGCTATGTGGTGCCGGAGTTGAAAGATTGGGATTATAGTCTTGGAACGAATACGATTTCATTAACGAGGTATAATGGAAAGGCAGAAAAAGTAAAGGTGCCGGCAACGTATACGGTGAATGGTAAGATATATCAGGTTAATATGTGTACAGTTCTTCTTGATGAGCATAGGGAGAGTTGGGGAATATTTGCATTGGATCCGGTTAAAGAAGTATTGTTTGAAGATGGAGTAAAAGGAAGCGGAAATTCCTATATGTTTTGGGGTTGTGCCAATCTAGTAAAAACAAATCTTCCGTCTGAAATGAAGGAAAGTTGTTATGGTATGTATGAGTACTGCAAAAGTCTGATCGAAGCCCCGGATATTCCAGCTGGAGTAAAAAATACCTCCTATATGTTTAAGGGGTGTCCTAAATTATCCGGCAGTATGAGAATTATGGGATCGATTGAATATGTGGAAGATATGTTTAAAGATGCCGCCACTGAAGGGGATGGCCTTACCATTTACTATGCAGACGGTGTAAATATTGACGAAATTTTAGCGACGAAGAGCGAAAACAGTAAGATTACTGCAGTGCCACTGTCCCAAAATCCGACCCCGGATACGCCAAAGCCGAGCGACCCGACTCCAGATACGCCTACTCCGAGTAATCCGACACCGGCAACACCATCGGGAACTAAGGTGGCAGCTTACGGAAATGATACCTTTTATCAGAGCGATGATGGAAATCTGCGCTGCTATGAAAACGGCAAGTTAGTTACCAATGAATTTAAATTTGACGGAACTTATACTTATTATATGCAGGCAGACGGAACTCCGATGAAAGACCGGCTGACCTACCATCCGGATGGAGAGCATATCATCTATCTTGATACTGAGGGGCATGAAGTGTTTACCAATTTCCAGTATTGCCCGAGCGTGGATTATATCTGTTACTTTGATTCCCAGGGATATCTTTATAAGGATCAGATCACGTTTGTGGGAGACAAGACATATTATCTGAATGCCAATGGAGCGCTGGAACAGAATGGCTGGTTCCGGTTTGCAAATGGTCTGGATTATGGATGGGCAAATGGTGACGGTACTTTGATCACGACAGGGTTCTCTGCGGATCCGTATGGCAGAACGGTGTTTTATCACTGGAACGGAATGGTAGCGAGAGGATTGATTACGGATGGTGTCTACTATTACAACATGGACACGACAGATGGATATTACCTTGGACAGTTTCCGGTGCAGTAATTAGAAACTGAATTGAAAAACAGAAGTGGAATTGAAACCGGTGCATGGGAAATACCTGTGCGCCGGTTTTTTAGTAATCAATAGTTTATAATAATTTAATTTGTTCCCGTAATCGGCGTGTGCTAAGATAAATGTATAAAAGCATATTTTCTATCCGGACAACAGTCCGTCTGTCCGCCATCCGGCGGTTCTAAACATTCTTGTTATTTCAGAAAATTCATGCTTTTTCCACAATCAAAAAGCAGGGGTTTTCGAAGAACTGTTCCTGCGGCGACAGGAGGAAAATAAAATATGGACAAAACAAAAGAAACAGGAAATCAGGTATACCGCAGTTACAAAGACCGGTTGTTCCGCATGGTGTTCCGGGAGAAAAAAGAGCTGCTCGGGCTGTATAACGCAGTGAACGGTACGTCCTACACCGATCCGGAGGCGCTTACCGTCGTGACACTGGAAAACGCCATTTACATGAACATGAAGAATGATCTGGCAGTGGTTATGGATTTTTACATGAATCTGTACGAGCATCAGAGCACTTATAACCCGAACATTCCACTTCGCAACCTGCATTATGTGGCAAGGGAGCTGCGCAGCTGGAGTAATGGGCGGACGATTTATGGGAGACAGCTCGTAAAGATACCGACACCGCGCTTTTTCGTTTTTTATAACGGAAGGGATATGCAGCCGGAACGGCAGGTGTTAAAGCTGTCCGACGCATTTATGAACCCGGAGGAAGATCCGGCACTGGAGCTGAAAGTTGTGATGTTAAACATCAACCTCGGCAGAAATAAAGAACTGATGGAACAGTGCCATACACTGCTTGAGTACGCGCAGTTTGTTGACCGGCTCAGAACCTGTGAGAAGAGCATGGGACGGGAAGAAGCGGTGAAGCATACGGTAGATGCCTGCATCAGAGAAGGAATTCTGAGGGATTTCCTGTTAAAATACAGGGAGGAGGCCATAGAGATGTGTATCTTTGAATATGATGAGGAAGAGACCCTGCGTCAGCTGGGGCAGCAGAGCTATGAGGAAGGCGTTGCGGTTGGAGAGGAACAGATGCTTCTTCGAAAAATCTGCACAAAACTGAAAAAAGGAAAAACGCCGGAGACCATAGCGGAGGAGCTGGAAGAAGACCTTCCGAGAGTAAAAGCGATTTGTGAAGCAGCAGCGGCGTTTGCACCGGAATATGACTGGAGATCGGTCTATGAAGAAATAGAAAAACAAAAGCGATAGACGGCGCACGAGGTCTGGTGGACCTCGGCATTGCGCGGACCGAAGCGGAGCAAAGAAGCGAGAACTCGTTCGAGCCCCGTCATAACATATAAAAAAGAAGCTTTTCTCAAAGCCTCTTTTAAAAGAGCGATAGACGGGGCTCGAACCCGCGGTCTCGACCTTGGCAAGGTCGCGCGTTACCAACTACGCCACTATCGCATTTGCACATCTGACCTTCGTCAGCGACAAGTAATAATATACAGTATAAAAACGGCTTTGTCAACTGCAAAATGAAAAAAATTAGAAGAATAGGAAACGCGGCTGCCACATATGATAGAACAAAGAAAAGCCGGAGGAATTTTTTGGATGAGCGCAAAAACAAAAATCGTGGTACTTCATATGAAAGAGCTGGTCTATACGGTCATTTTTGTGGTACTGGCGGTACTTTTGATCCTGCTCTTTGTTTTTATGTTCGGTTCGAAAAAAGACGAAAGTGCAAAAGAGACCATGAAGTATACACCGGGAAAATATACCTCCTCAATATTATTTAATGATAACAGCATAGATGTGGAAGTGGTGGTGGATGAGAACCGGATCAACTCCGTTTCGCTGGTCAATCTGGATGAAAGCGTGGCGACGATGTATCCGTTAATGCAGCCGGCGCTGGATGCGATCTCCCAACAGATTTATGAAAACCAGTCGTTGGAGGGCATTGATTACGGAAGCGAAAACCAGTATACCTCGCAGGTTCTTGTGGAAGCGATCCGGAATGCCTTGTCAAAAGCAGAGGAAAAGTGATAAAATAGGAACGATCAAAATGAGGGAGTTGCGATGGACGGCAGATGTGAAGATTTTTCCTATCAGGTTATTTATAAGAAGGTAAGACATATGACGATCCGTGTCACGGCGGCAGCACAGGTCATCGTGACAGCACCGTATGGTTATCCGAAGGAAACGGTGCGCGGATTCGTGGAAGCAAAGAGCGGCTGGATTCGAAAGCATCTGGCGCAGATGCAGGAAAAGCAGACAATCGTGCTGTCGGAGCTTTCTTTCGGGGAAGACGAGGAAAGACAGCTGAGAGCGCTTGTGGATGCCTGCTTTCCGGCGTTTGTGGATTACCGGATACCGGAGCCTGAGCTGCATTTCCGAAAGATGAAGAGCCGATGGGGCAGCTGCAACAAGGCGCGGGCTTCGATCACATTAAATCAGGCGCTTTGCGCGGTTCCGGCTGAGTGCCGCACTTATGTAGTGGTTCACGAGCTGGCACATCTGGTGGAGGCAAATCATAGCGCCGCTTTTTACCGCGTGGTAGAGACGGTGCTCCCGAAGTACAAAGAATATGAAAAGAGGTTAAAAGGCTATGCGCTACAAAATGAAAAATGAGACACTGACAGCAGAGATTGAGTCTTTTGGAGCGGAATTAAAATCCATAAAGAGCAATGCGACCGGCGTGGAGTATATGTGGTACGGAAAACCGGAATATTATAAAAGAACGTCACCGATCCTGTTTCCGTTTGTCGGAAGCTTAAAAAACCAGGAATACACCTATGAGGGAAAGAAATATCCGATGACGCAGCACGGCTTTGCGCGCGATATGGAATTTAAGGTGACAGAACAAAAGGAAGATGAGCTGTGGTTCCTTCTGGTGTCCGATGATTCCACACTGGAGAAGTATCCGTTTTCATTTGAATTGCATATCGGTTACCGTCTGGTCGGCAATGCATTAAAAGTGACCTGGAAAGTTGTCAACACCAATGAAAAAGAGATGCATTTTTCGATCGGCGCGCATTCTGAGTTTAACTGCCCGCTGCAGGATGAGTCGGACAAGACCGGATATGGACTTGATTTTCATACCGGACATGAAGTGCTTGCTTCCCGGATCAATGCGGACGGACTTATGCTGGATGGAAAGCAGAAGATCGCGGAAGACGCAGGAAAAATGCTGTTTCCGGAAGGATTTTTTGATGATGGTGTTTACATTGTGGAAAACAGTCAGACCAACCGTGTGTCACTGTTAGATCCGAAAGGAAGAGAATATGTGACGGTAAGTTCGGATGCGCCTCTTTACGGAATATGGTCCCCGGAGAAAAAGAACGCGCCGTTTGTCGCAATCGAACCGTGGTATGGAAGATGTGACAGAGCGACTTTTGCCGGAACATTGGAGGAACGCGAGTGGGGCAACCATCTGATGCCGCACGAGACATTTGAGCAATCCTATGAGATTGCGATCACAGAATAGAGGATCAGATAAAAAGAGCCGTGTCCGCTGCCTTATGTGGCAGAGGGCGGCTCTTTTGTCATTGCCTCATGTTCTTTTTGCAGTTCATCGTGCAGGGCAAAGGAATTCCAGGTGATGTTATCCGGTGTGAGAACCGCTTTTAAGGCAACACGCGCAATCTTTGCCCGGCGCATTTCCAGTAAAAACCGGTCAAGCAGGCGCCCGTCAAAATCTTTCATGACAAGCATCTCATCCGTAAATGCTTCCCGTTTTGGATCTGAGGAAAAAGAAGCGTCATCTTGCGGTGTGGGAAAATCTTTGATGCCGGCGAGCATACCGATGGGTTTCGCGTAATCGACCGGGTCTACCTGTTTGATACGGATATGCAGCTTTAAGCAGATAAGACGGATCTTTTTACCTTTTTCATTGCTTAGATTGTAAAAAAGAATGAGTGGTGTCATGGCAGTTCCTCCAAAATAAGAATAGATTTATTATAAGAAAAAAGTGTTTTTTGTGCAAGATGGAAAACTGTACGCAAACCGGAAAAAAGAAGGAAGAAAAAGAAGTTTGCAGAATCTGAAAATTCTGCTATAATGCGATACAGTATAGTAGGGAATTGTGACAGAATAAATGAGAGAACCTACGGATAGGAGCAGAGGATGAAGATAATAATTGTAGGCTGCGGAAATGTTGGAGCCACACTGGCAGAGCAGCTTAGCAGGGAAGGACATGACATAACAGTCATTGACGTCAGAGAACAGCTTGTGGAGAACATTTCAACCAGCTGCGATGTGCTTGGAATTGTAGGAAATGGCGCGAGCTTTAATGTACAGTCGGAGGCGGGCATCGGAGATGCCGATCTTCTGGTAGCGGTAACAGGACAGGATGAATTAAACCTGCTCTGCTGTCTGATCGCGAAAAAGGCAGGAGGATGCCACACGATCGCGCGTGTCAGCAATCCGGTTTACAGCAGGGAGATTTCTTTTATCCGGGAAGAACTCGGACTTTCCATGATCATCAATCCGCAGCTTGCGGCGGCAAGGGAAATGGCAAGACTTTTGAAATTCCCGTCCGCACTGGAAGTGGATTCTTTTGCGAAAAGCCGTGTGGATCTTGTCATTTACCGGATCGAGGAGGGCAATCCGCTCTGTAATATCAAACTGCGTGACATGGGCAGCAGACTGCACTGTGATGTACTGATCGCGGTAGTGGAACGCGGCGAGGAAGTGATCATTCCGGATGGAAATTTTGAACTGAAGGCAAAGGATGTCATTTCCATTGTCGGAACTCAGGCAAAAACAACCGAATTTTTCAAAAAACTCGGTGTCCCGACAGCGGCAGCCAAAAATGTCATGATCATTGGCGGTGGACGCACATCGATCTATCTGGCAAAGCAGCTGTTGGATCTTGGCATTAAGGTAAAGATCATCGACCGGGACGCAAATCACTGCGAAGAACTTTCCGAGATGCTGCCAAAAGCGATGATCATCTGCGGCGATGCCACGGATAAGGAACTTCTGATGGAAGAAGGACTCATGGAGATGGAGGCGTTTGTCGCAACGACCAATTTCGATGAGGAAAACATTATGCTCGCGCTGTTTGCAAAGAGTTGTTCCAAGGCAAAGCTCATCACGAAGGTACACCGCATTTCCTATGATGAGATCATAGAAAACTTAAATGTCGGCAGTATCATTTATCCGAAATATATTACCGCGGAATCGATCATCAAGTATGTCCGCGCAATGAAAAATTCACTGGGAAGCAATATCGAGACGCTGTACCGCTTAAATGACAATCAGGTTGAGGCGGTGGAATTTCTGATCAAAGAGGATGCGCCTGTGGTCGGTATCCCGCTTCAGGATTTAAAACTGAGGCCGAACATGCTGATCGGCTGTATCACACACAGAGGACAGGTTACGATCCCGAAGGGACAGAGCGTGATCGAAGTGGGGGATACGGTGATCGTCATTACGACAACGACCGGACTGCATGACATCCGGGATGTGGTAAAGTAGGAGGCACGACATGAATTATTCGATGATCCGATATATCTTATGCAGCGTACTCGGTTTTGAGGGGCTGTTTTTGCTGCTTCCGGCACTGGTGGGAGCGATTTATGGCGAGAAAGAAGGACTGGTTTATCTTGCGGTTGCCGCAGCCAGCCTGCTTCTCGGAATGCTTGGCAGGATCAAAAAACCAAAGAGCAGTGTCTTTTATTCCAGAGAGGGATTTTCGGCGGTATCGCTTAGCTGGATCGTTCTCAGTCTGGTGGGAGCGGTTCCGCTTCGGCTGACCGGGGAATTCCCATCTTATGTGGATGCGTTGTTTGAGACGATCTCCGGTTTTACTACGACCGGCGCGAGCGTGTTGTCTTCGGTGGAGGAGCTTACGCATGCTACGGCGTTCTGGCGCTGTTTCACTCACTGGATCGGCGGTATGGGGGTACTGGTATTTATTATGGCGATCTTACCGCTCTCCGGCAGCTCGTCGCTGCATCTGATGCGCGCGGAGAGCCCCGGACCTTCGGTCGGAAAACTGGTGCCAAAGATCCGCAGCACGGCAATGATCTTATATGGGATCTATCTGCTTATCACACTCAGTGAGATGGTGGCGTTAAAGATTGCAGGAATGTCTGTGTTTGAGTCGGTGACACTGACGTTTTCCACCGCGGGTACCGGTGGATTCGGACTGGTCAATACCAGTATCGCGTCCTATACGCTTGCGGTGCAGATCATCATCACGGTATTTATGCTGCTTTGCTCGATCAATTTTAACGTATATTATTTATTTTTGATCCGAAGACCAAAAGACGCTCTGTTAAACGAGGAAGTGCGTTATTTCCTGATCATTGTATTTACCAGTGCGGCGCTTATCACCGTGAGCATCCACGGGCAGTATAAAAGTGTGTTCTATGCCTTCCATGAAGCGCTTTTTCAGGTCGCTTCCGTGGTCAGCACGACCGGATTCGCGACAGCGGATTTTAACCTGTGGCCGGAATTCGCGAAAATGATCCTTGTGGGTCTGATGTTTATCGGAGCCTGTGCCGGAAGTACCGGAGGAGGCTTTAAGGTGTCACGTCTGATGATCGTGTTCCGGGCAGTGAAAAATGAGATCCAGTCGGTCACACATCCGAGAAGTGTGCAGAAGGTGCGTATGGATGGACGGAGAGTGCCGGACAATGTAGTAAAATCCGCGCTCTGCTATATGGCGGGATATTTCCTGATCCTTCTGATCTCGATTCTGCTGCTCAGCTTAAACGGCTATGATATGACCACGAATGTGACGGCAGTCATAGCGACCTTTAACAATGTGGGACCTGGCCTTAATATGGTAGGACCGACCGGAAACTTTGGCGCGTTCAATATTTTTTCCAAATTCGTGCTGATGTTTGATATGCTGATCGGCCGTCTGGAGCTGTTCCCGATGCTGGTGCTTTTTGCGCCGGGAATGTGGCGGCTTCCGGCAAGGAGAGCAGATCGGAAAGAGCTTGGCCTTGATATCTGAGTCCGGCAGCGGTGCAGGATTGCTTTTTTTTACAAAATTTATTATAATTGTAAATTATAATGTGCGAAGTGGGTGATGTTTATGGCGGATATTACAACAGAACAACTGGAAGAACTGGAAAATGAAGTGATTCCGAAAGCAGACAATATAAAGACGATGAAGGAGTTTGAAAGCCCGGAGTATCTTTATAAAGAACTGATAGCCAGCGTGCGTAAATATCATCCTTCCGACGATATTTCCATGATCGAAAAAGCATACCATGTGGCGGATGAGGCGCATAAGGGACAGGTCAGAAAGTCCGGAGAGGCCTATATTATCCATCCGTTATGTGTTGCGATCATCCTGGCGGAGCTTGAGCTGGACAAGGAGACGATCGTTGCAGGGCTGCTCCATGACGTGGTGGAAGACACGGTTATGACCGTGGAGGAGATCACAGAGGAGTTCGGCGCTGAGGTCGCGCTTCTGGTGGACGGTGTTACCAAGCTCGGACAGCTTGCGTATGACGCGGACAAGGTGGAAGTACAGGCGGAAAATTTACGAAAGATGTTTCTTGCGATGGCAAAGGATATCCGTGTCATCCTGATCAAACTGGCGGATCGTCTGCATAATATGCGTACTTTAAAATACATGACGCCGGAGAAGCAGAAGGAAAAGGCGCGTGAGACGATGGACATCTATGCGCCGATCGCGCAGCGTCTTGGTATTTCCAAGATCAAGATCGAGTTGGATGACCTTTCACTCAAGTATCTCGAACCGGAAGCGTACTATGATCTGGTCGAGAAGGTGGCACTCAGAAAGAGTGTGCGTGATGATTATGTGCAGCAGCTTGTCGGCCAGGTGAAAAAGAGCATCGAAGCGGCAGGCATCAAGGCGGATATTGAGGGACGCGCAAAGCATTTTTTCAGTATCTATAAAAAGATGAAAAACCAGGGAAAGACGATCGACCAGATCTATGATCTGTTTGCGATCCGTATTATCGTGGAGTCCGTAAAGGACTGTTATGCGGCGCTCGGTGTGATCCATGAGATGTACAAGCCGATCCCGGGACGCTTTAAGGACTATATCGCGATGCCGAAGCCGAATATGTATCAGTCCCTGCACACAACGCTGATCGGACCGACCGGACAGCCGTTTGAGATCCAGATCCGTACCTATGAGATGCACCGTACCGCGGAGTATGGTATCGCGGCACACTGGAAATACAAAGAGGCATCCGACGGAAAGAATGTCCAGAACCAGGAAGAAGAAAAATTAAGCTGGCTCAGACAGATCCTGGAGTGGCAGAGAGATATGTCCGATAACCGGGAATTTATGAGTCTCTTAAAGAGCGATCTCGACCTGTTTTCAGATACGGTATTCTGCTTTACACCGACCGGTGATGTCAAAAACCTGCCGAACGGTTCGACACCGGTGGATTTTGCGTACAGCATCCATTCGGCGGTCGGAAATAAGATGATCGGAGCGAAGGTAAACGGAAAGCTGGTTCCGATCGACTATGTGATCCAGAACGGTGACCGGATCGAGATTTTAACCTCACAGAATTCCAAGGGACCGAGCAGAGACTGGTTAAATATCGTAAAGAGTACACAGGCAAAAAATAAGATCAACCAGTGGTTTCGCAGTGAGTTAAAGGAAGAGAACATTGTAAAGGGAAAAGAACTGATCGCCCAGTACTGTAAGACGAAGAATATCAATCTTTCCGATATCAATAAACCGGAGTATCAGAGTAAGATACTGCATAAATACGGCTTTCATGACTGGAATGCGTGCCTTGCGACACTCGGCCACGGCGGTTTAAAGGAAGGTCAGATCGTAAACCGCATGCTGGAAGAATACCATAAGGATCATCCGATCCAGATGACGGACGCGGATGTGCTGGAAGCAGTGGCGGAAAACAAGGAAAAAGCGGCGGCAACACCGGTTGTCCGTTCAAAGAGTGGCATCATTGTCAAGGGACTTTATGATGTGGCAGTGCATTTTTCCAAATGCTGCAGCCCGGTACCGGGGGACGAGATCGTTGGTTTTGTAACGCGGGGCAGAGGTGTTTCCATACACCGGACCGACTGTATCAACATCATCAATCTCTCTGACATGGAGCGTGCGCGCCTGATCGATGCCGAATGGCAGCAGGATACCGAGGGAGAAGGCAAGGGACTTTATATCGCGGAGATCAAGATCTTCTGCCATGACAGAAAAGGCCTTCTTGTGGATATCACAAAGATCTTTACCGAACGGGAGATCAGTATCAGCGGGATCAATTCCAAGACCAGCAAGCAAGGGATCGCGACGATTTCGGTATCGTTCAGCGTCAAAGGAAAAGAAGAACTGGAGCGTCTGGTTGAGAAGGTGCGCCAGATCGAGAGCGTGATCGACATTGAGCGTACAACAGGCTGACGGATCACGGACAGAATAAGGAGAAATCATGGCAAAATTAAAAGTATATTCCTATCAGGTAGGACCGGTTTGTACCAACTGTTATTTTGCGGCAAATACGGAGACAAAGGAAGCGATCATCATAGATCCGGGTGCAGCTGCGGATTATCTGATCGAGCAGATAGAAAAAGAAGGGCTGCGTCCGGTCGCGGTACTTCTGACCCATGGTCATTTCGATCATGCGACAGCGGCAGCGGATGTGGCATCATATTTTGGTGTGCAGATCTATGCGCATGAGCTGGAAAAAGAGACGCTGGAGAATCCGGCGCTGAACCTCTGCGCGATGGCGGGAACGAGCGGTCTGGTATTTCATGCGGATGTCTTTGTAAAAGACGGGGAGATGCTTGATCTTGCAGGTTTCTCTATCCGTGTGCTGCACACACCGGGACATACCATTGGCGGCGTGTGCTACTACTTCTTGAAGGAAAATGCACTGTTTTCCGGGGATTCCCTGTTCTGCGAATCCATCGGACGCACGGATTTCCCGAAGGGCAGTATGTCGGATCTGATCCGCACCGTAAAAGAGAAGCTGTTGGTGCTTCCGGAATATGTGCGTGTCTATCCGGGACATAACGAGGAGACGACGATTGAGCACGAACGTGTATACAATCCGTATTTTTAGGAAAAGAGTTTTTTATGATCATCGTGAAATTAAATCAGCCAGGGTTTGAATACGACATTCATTCCCTGGTAAAGTCTTTTTATCCGGCAGAAGATGTGTATGTGTCGGTACAGGAAAAACAGACGGATGAGCCGGTCTTATTTTATATGGAATGTCAGTATGCCACAGATGAGATCCGGCTGTCGGTCTGGAAAGAGAAAGAAAAGCGTGAAGATAAGCCGTTAAACGAGCAGATCGTTCCGGTTGCGGAAGCTGACCGCAAAGAGGTAAAAAACCGCCTGAAGCGGGTGCTTTATACAATGCTTTCCGAACACACGGGGATTACACTTCCGTGGGGAACATTAAGCGGGATACGCCCGGTCAAGATCCCGATGCAGCTTTTGGAAGAGGGAAAGAGCAGGGATAAGATCGCGTCTTATATGAAGGACACTTACTACTGTTCGGATGGCAAAACAAAGCTGTCTCTCGACATTGCAAAGCGGGAGCTTGCGCTGCTGCAAAAGCTCGATTATGAGCATGGCTACAGCATTTATATCGGGATTCCGTTCTGCCCGAGCACCTGTCTTTACTGTTCGTTTACCTCTTATCCGCTTTCCGCGTGGAGAGACCGCGTGGACGCGTATCTTGACGCACTGGAAAAAGAAATCGATTTTACTGCGGAAAAATGTAAGAACCGGAAATTAAATACGATCTATATCGGCGGCGGAACGCCGACGACTTTAAGCGCGGCGCAGCTAGACCGCCTGATCCGCAAGATCAAGTGCAGTTTTGATCTCTCGGATCTTCTGGAATTTACGGTGGAAGCGGGCAGACCGGACAGCATCACAAAAGAAAAGCTGGAGGTGCTGCACTGGCACGGCATTTCAAGGATATCGATCAATCCGCAGACCATGAAACAGAAAACGCTGGACATTCTGGGCAGACATCACACGGTAGAACAGATCGAAGAGACCTTCCATTTGGCAAGAAAGATCGGATTTGACAATATAAACATGGATCTGATCATGGGACTGCCCGAGGAAACGATCGAGGATGTCGCGTATACAATGGAACGGTTAAAGGCGCTCGATCCGGACAATATTACGATCCACTCGCTTGCGATCAAGCGGGCGGCGAGACTTAACATATTTAAGGATCGGTATAAGGAATTAAAGATCGAGAATACGCAGGCGCATCTGGATGTGGCGGCACATGCGGCAGAACAGATGGGGCTGACCCCGTATTATCTTTACCGCCAGAAAAATATGGCGGGAAATTTTGAGAATGTCGGTTATGCGAAGCCGGGCAAGGCAGGCATTTATAATGTCTTGATTATGGAGGAAAAACAGACTATAATGGCACTTGGTGCAGGTGCTTCCACAAAATTTGTGCTTGATCACGGAGCACGCACGGAACGCGCAGAAAATGTCAAGGACGTGACCAGCTACCTGGCACGGATTGATGAAATGATAGACAGAAAAGCAAAGAAAATGGAGGAAATTTCATGGCATTAGTAAAGAAACCTGTCACAGGTATGAAAGATATTTTACCGGAAGAAATGCAGATCCGCGATTATGTGGTGAATATCATAAAAGAAACTTATCGTAGTTTCGGATTCACCCCGATCGACACGCCGTGCATGGAGCACATTGAAAATCTGTGCAGCAATCAGGGCGGCGAGAATGAAAAACTTATTTTTAAAGTGTTAAAACGCGGAGAAAAGTTAGACCTTGCAAACGCGAAAAGCGAAAGTGATCTGGTCGATTCCGGTATGCGCTATGATCTGACCTTACCGCTTTCCCGCTTTTACGCGAACAACGCGAACAATCTGCCGTCCCCGTTTAAGGCGCTTCAGATCGGAAGTGTATGGAGAGCAGACCGTCCGCAGAGAGGACGTTTTCGTCAGTTTACACAGTGTGACATCGACATCCTCGGTGAGCCTTCCAATTTAGCGGAGATCGAGCTGATCCAGGCGACGACTACCACACTTGGAAAACTTGGATTTAAAAACTTCGAGATCCGTATCAATGAGCGCCGCATCTTAAAAGCGATGGCTGCTTACAGCGGATTTGAAGAAAAAGATTTTGACATTGTATTTATTATTCTGGATAAGATGGACAAGATCGGACTGGACGGTGTGGCAGAGGAACTGGAAAAATCCGGTTTCGCGAAAGAGAGCATTGAAAAGTATCAGTCACTGTTTGCCGGCGTGGAAAAAGCAGAGGATGGCGTGCAGTATCTGGCAGACACTCTGGGTGAATATTTAGATGCGGATGTCATGACCAATTTTAAAGATATCATTACCGCAGTCGAGGCGACAAAGGGCGATTTCTTCAAGCTGGTATTTGACCCGACACTGGTGCGCGGGATGTCTTATTACACCGGAACGATCTTTGAGATCGCGATGCCGGAGTTCGGCGGAAGCTGTGGCGGCGGCGGACGTTACGACAAGATGATCGGAAAATTTACCGGACAGGATGTTCCGGCGTGTGGATTTTCCATCGGATTTGAGCGTATCATCATGCTGCTTTTAGAGAGCGGATTTAAAGTTCCGTCCCAGGAGAAGACCGCATATCTGATCGAAAAGGGCTATCCGAACGACAAGCTCTGCGAGGTCATGAAACAGGCAGCGGACGAGCGTGCCGCAGGAAAACAGATCTTAGTGACACGCATGAACAAGAACAAAAAGTTCCAGAAAGAAAAACTTACCGCAGAGGGCTATACCGATTTTGTGGAGTTTTTTAATAAATAATTGTTAAATCAAATTGAAATTACAGGATAAATCAGGAGGAAATACTCATGGCAGAGTCAATGAGAGGCATGAAAAGATCCCACAGATGTACGGAGGTTTCTGCGGCAAATATCGGGCAGACCGTCACCGTCATGGGATGGGTACAGAAAAGAAGAAATCTGGGAAGTCTGATCTTTATCGATTTAAGAGACCGTTCCGGGATCCTTCAGATCGTGTTTGATGAAAACAGTGTAGGAGCAGATGGATTTACAAAGGCAGGAACGCTCAGAAGCGAATTTGTCATTGCAGTGACCGGTACGGTACAGAAACGTTCCGCAGCAGTCAATGAAGCGTTAAAGACCGGAGATATCGAGGTGATCGCCACAGATATCCGCGTGCTGTCCGAATCACAGACACCGCCGTTCCAGATCGAAGAAAACAGCCAGACGAAGGATGAGATCCGCCTGAAATACCGTTATCTGGATTTAAGAAGACCGGATATCCAGCGCAACCTGATGATGCGCAGCAAAGTTGCGTATCTGATGCGTGATTTTATGTCAAAAGAGGGATTCCTTGAAATCGAGACACCGACATTGTGCAAATCCACACCGGAGGGCGCAAGAGATTACCTTGTACCGAGCCGTGTGCATCCGGGTTCTTTCTATGCGCTGCCGCAGTCTCCGCAGTTGTTTAAACAGCTTTTGATGGTGTCCGGTTTTGACCGTTATTTCCAGATTGCCCGCTGCTACCGTGATGAGGATCTGCGTGCAGACCGTCAGCCGGAATTTACACAGGCAGATATGGAGCTTTCCTTTGTAGATATCGATGATGTGATCGAAGTAAACGAGCGTCTTTTAAAATACATTTTCAAAGAAGCGATCGGCGTGGATGTACAGATTCCGTTAAAACGTATGCCATGGCAGGAAGCAATGGACCGCTTCGGTTCAGATAAGCCGGATACCCGTTTTGGCATGGAATTACATGACGTATCGGATGTCGTAAAAGGATGCGGTTTCGGTGTGTTTACCGGTGCGCTTGAGAACGGTGGTTCCGTGCGTGGTATCAATGCCGAGGGACAGGGCGCAATGCCGAGAAAGAAGATCGATAAGTTGGTTGAATTTGCTAAGGGTTACGGCGCAAAGGGACTTGCTTATCTCTCAATCAATGAAGATGGTACTTACAAGTCTTCTTTTGCAAAATTCATGACAGAAGAAGAATTAAGCAACCTGGTTCAGGCAATGGAAGGAAAGCCGGGAGATCTGTTGCTCTTTGCGGCAGACAAAAACAAGATTGTATGGAACGTGCTTGGCGCTCTGCGTTTAGAGCTGGCAAAAGAGCTGGATCTGCTTGATCCGAACCAGTACAATTTCCTCTGGGTAACAGAGTTTCCGCTCCTCGAGTGGTCAGATGAAGAAAACCGTTTCATGGCAATGCATCATCCGTTTACGATGCCGATGGAAGAAGACTGGGATAAGATCGATTCCGATCCTGGTTCGGTGCGCGCAAAGGCATACGACATCGTATTAAACGGAACAGAGCTTGGCGGCGGTTCCGTCCGTATCCATCAGGATGATATCCAGGAGAAGATGTTTGAGGTGCTCGGATTTACCAAAGAGAGAGCGCATGAGCAGTTTGGTTTCCTGTTAGATGCGTTCCAGTACGGAGTACCGCCTCACGCAGGACTTGCTTACGGACTTGACCGTCTTGTGATGCATATGGTACATGCGGATTCTATCCGTGATGTCATTGCGTTCCCGAAGGTAAAGGATGCGTCGGATCTGATGACCAACGCGCCGGATGTGGTAGATGAAAAGCAGTTAGAGGAGCTTGGCATCGAAGTGGCGCCGCAGGAAGAGGAAGCAAAAGAAGAATAATTTTACGCGGAATACAGAAAAGATCAGAAGTCTGCCGGATGGCGGATTTCTGGTCTTTTTGCGTTCTGTTTATAAAAAAAGTATAAACTGACGGAAAACTATTTACAATCTGAGAAAAAGTAGTATGATAAAAGAGTCTTAATTATCTTGATGCAAATCTAACATTCAGGATTTCTAACATTTCAAAGTATTATTCAAAAACATTCCAATTGGAGAAAAGAGTATGTCAGAAAGAAAAAAGGCAGTGTCTATGCGGCTGCGTGCTTTTTGGTATCACAGACAGCTTGCGCTTATAAAGCGGAGATATTACCGGACGCACAGTTGGCTCTGGCACAGTTGCAGGAGAATTTTAAAGCTTCTGCGAATGATCATGACAGGCGGAATCGTGTCTTTGTTTTTGTTCCTTGCGGCCGTCGGAACCGTGACACTGATCCACCCGGTCATGCGGCAGTTATTGTTACAGTTTTTTTATTAAAGGAGGAAACATTTATGGAACAGATTATCAAACATTTTACCCCGGCAATGGCAGCTTTTGCGGTTGGAGTTCTGTTAATCGGGATTCTTGTGGCAATATTGTCTTCCAATGGCGTAGTAGCCGAACAGATGAATAAGATCATTACGGGATTTTTTGAAGCGGCATCCGCACAGCTCCCGGCCTAAGGAAAAGCGGGCGAAAGGGGGAATTGGTTGAGTGCAACGATCACGTTTGAGTTAAGTGAGAAACATTTCGGGATCTTTTATCCGTATCTGGTACAGGACAGTGTGACAGATATTGATTATAACGGCAGAAATATCTGGATCACAGATCTGGAGAAAGGGCGCTATCCGGCGCCCGAATCTGTCAGTGAGCGGTTTGTCATGCAGTTTACGCACGATATCGCAAACTGTATGAACCGCCCGTTTAATCAGGCGAATCAGGTGCTTGAGGCAGATACGAATGAACTGCGCATCAGTATCGTACATGAATCTGCGGCGGTTTCCGGGACCAGTATCTGTATCCGGAAATCTCCGCCGGTCGTGCGAAATACCGCAGAGGAGCTGTTGGAAAGCGGCTATGTGAGTCTGCCGGTTTTAAGCCTGTTAGCGAACTGTGTCCGTGCGAAGATGAATTTTGTGTTTGGCGGGACACCGGGAGTGGGAAAGACGGAATGCGCGAAATTTTTTATGCAGTTTATCCCGCCGGATGAGCGGGTGATCACGATCGAGGATTCGCTGGAACTGCATTACGGGGATATCCATCCGGGCAGTGACTATGTGGAACTGCGTGTGGGAGGAAGCTTTGGATATACGGAAGCGATTAAGGCGTGTCTGCGTCAGAACCCACAGTGGCTTGTGCTCTCGGAGGCGCGTTCTACCGAGGTGCGCTTTCTTTTGGAGCAATGGAGTACGGGGGTGAACGGTTTTTCCACGATCCATGTCAAAGATCTGCGGGAACTGCCCGACCGTCTGCTCAATATGATGGGGCAGACAGGAGATATGGTGCGTATGGAGAACCGTATTTATGAGTTTGTCAATATCGGGATCCTGATCCGCTGTGTCCGCACAAAGGAGGGAAAGCTGTTCCGTTATATTGACCAGGTCTGCTTTTTTACAAGGGAAGAGGAGCATAACCGTATGTACCGGCTGGTCGAGGATGGAAAACTGATCCGGCGGGAACTGCCTGCCGATGTGAAAAAGCAGCTTCACCGTGCGGGGATCACGGATCCGTTTGTCTGCGACCGGTTCGATCAGAGAAAGGGGGAAGGGGAAGCGGAATGTTTGTAAAAAAAAGAAAAATACAGGTGCTTGGACTGTTGAGCCATAAGAACCTGGCGCGGGAAGTCCATATGTATGGATATCACTATTCGTCTAAGACACATCTGTTTTTGATCCTCGGCGTTTTGACCGGAAGCATCGCACTTGGTCTGATCTTTCGGCTTTTACCGCCGTTTATACTGGCGGTCGTGATCTCGTCACTTTTGATACTGCCGCTTTTAATCCTTGCGATGTATGAGCGCATGTATGAACAGAAGCGTTTTTCCGAGGCAGGACAGTATGTAGACCAGATGTTATATTCTTTTTTAAAACATCAGAAGATCTACGCGTCATTAAAAGACTGTATGCGTGTCATGAAAGAGGGCGGGATGTATGAAGTGATGGAACAGGCGGTCTTTCATATTGACCGGGGAGTGGCAGACACCGACGCCGGAGTTTTAAGAGAGGCGCTTTCCGGTATTGCGGCGGCCTATCCTGCGGAAAAGATACAGACAGCCAATGAGCTGATGCTGCGTGTGGAAGAACGGGGCGGCGAGTTTGAGCATTCGGTCAATCTGCTTTTGCAGGACGCGGATGTGTGGAAGCGCAGCTGTTACCGGCTGCAGGCAGAAAAGAAGCAGCGGCATGTGGAGACCGTGCTTTGCATTATCTTTTCCACATTTTTGTGCGGTGCGGTTTTATATGCCTTAAACTGGGCAGGAGCACTGTTCCCATCAAACGGAACATTTGACATTTTTTCTTATCCTATCGTACAGCTCACATCAACAATTCTGATTATTTTCCATTTATTTGTATTTTATAAGAGTTCGAAAAATCTGACGGCGGACTGGCTCAGTGAACGACAGGTCTGCGATGAAAAACTGGTGCTTTCCGGTTATGAAACAGTCATGCACTATGATCCGGATCGGGAGCGGAAAAAGAGTATTCTGTTTTCGGCACCGTTCTTTACAGCGGCGGCAGCAGGCATGATCCTTGAAAAAACCCTGCCTGCGGTGGTGTGCCTTGGACTGGCGGTCTTTTTGTTGTTTCAGCACAGGATCGGTTACAAGCTGGCGAAGGATACGGTAAGGCGTGAACTGTATGTGCGTTTTCCGCAATGGCTGATGGATCTGGCACTGCTCATGCAAAGCAACAATGTGTATGTGTCACTGAGAAAGTCCAGAGAAAACGCCGCAGAACTGTTTGCGTCACAGCTGGATGAGCTTTTGTGCCGCATTGAGGAAAAACCGGATGATGTGGAGTCCTATACCGCATTTTTCGGAGAATTTGAGATACCGGAGATCACATCCTGTATGCAGATGCTTTATGCGGTCGCGGAAAATGGAAATGGGGATGTGGATGCCCAGGTGGAGCATCTGATCCGGCGGATCCACGAGATGCAGGAACAGATACAGGAGGCATCCGGAGAACATGCAAAGTTTAAGATGGATATGGTGTTTTCCTATCCGATGGCGGCAGCCTGCGCAAAAATGGCAGTGGATATGACATTTGGCATGGTAGTTATGCTGGCAATGCTCGGCAGCATGCAGTTAGGAGGATGATATGGCACAGATTGTTCAGTTTTTTACAGGTATTCTTCTGATGCTGCTCGGATTTTTCGTGTGTATCAGTGTGGTTTCCGGTGTCTTTTCCAGTGTGCGGGCAGATGAATACAAGGCAGATGTGATCGTGGAGATCGAGGACAGCAACTTTAACGCGCAGGTAATGGAACATTGTAAAAAACAGGCGGAGGAGGCGGGTTACGACCTGACAGTGACACCTTGTGAGTATGATGCGGACGGCGATCTTTCTCTGGCGGAAGTGATCCTTTCGTATTCCTATGAAGTACCGCTTCTTGGAATAGAAGAAAAAAAGCAGCTGCGCGGCGTGGCGAGATAGAGGAGGAAAGAGACATGGAGCGTTTGATAGAAGAAATCGGAGGCGCGGTTCTTTTTGTGCTTTTCGGAGGTGCGTTATTACAGGCAGTGATCCGGATCTTTGACCTTTTTACCGGATTTTAGGAGGAAATGATGGAAGAGATTTTAAGAGAGTATGGAAGCGGGATTCTTGCGGCAGTTACAGGGATCGGCTTTCTGATATTCTATGCAGGACTATACAGTGAAGGTGGGGTACTGCGCAAGGCGGTACTTGCGTTTCTTGCAGGGATCTGCGGATAGGAGAAAGAGATGGAACAGATCATCAGACATTTTGGACGTGGGATCGCGGCGGTGGCGGTGGCACTTTTTCTGGTTGCATTTCTTTTTGGGGGCGCGGATGGAAAGCAGGGGCTGCTAAGGATGACGGGGGCAGCGATAAAGCCCGGCAGTATCTGCTATACGGACTACAAAGATTATAAGGTGCTGCAGACAGAGGCGGCAAAACCGGAGCCGGTGCTGACAGAAACATTCGGGGAGCGTGTCCTGGTGGCAGGGCAGGATTACAAAGTGACGGATTATATTACTGCGGCAGATAAAGACGGGAGAACGTATGATTTTCTGCTGGAAAAAGTATTGGACAAAACGGGAAATGAAGTGGTGGCATATGGGCAGACGCAGGATGGGATGCTGTGCTTTGAAAAATCCGGGATATATACGCTTAGGATCGCAGTCAGCAATGACGCAGGAAAAAGAAAGCGTTACCAGATTGCGGTTTCAGTAGCGAGAAAGCAGGAAAGCGGGGGAGAGGGATGAAAAATCTGATCATATGTGTTTTTGTGGCATTAACGGGAATCTGCTGTCTTGGAACTGTCTGCGCGATCAGCGGGCGGAATGCAAGAGAGATGGAGTTAAAGGCAAATCTCGGAACAGCGGTGGAGACAACGGTGGAACGGGAAATGAAAAAGGCAGAAAGCGGGACAGAAGAAGAGACAGATGAGAGCATATTTCTGGCAGAAGCGGTTGCGGCGATCACTGCGGAGCTTCGTACCGATTCCGATGTTTGCGTCAGGATCTGGGGAGCAGATGAGAAGAAGGGACTTTTGGGAATGGAGGTGGAGGAAATGTTTCGTTATCCAAATGGAAGAGAAGGAAGGGTTTCCTACAGCAGAACAGCGATACTGGATAAAGAGAAGGATAAGAAAGGGTCGCATACCGTAAAATTTTACTGGAATAAGGAGGATATGCAGGCAGATGCGGACTGCTACAAATCCTTTGTGGTGGCAGACGGGGAAAAGATCAAAGAGCCATGCACGCCGAAGGCAGACGGTATGGTGTTTGAAGGCTGGCATGACTGGAATGATTATATTGCGGACTTTTCACAGGAGGTTCAGGAGGATATCGTTTATTACGGGGCATGGAGCAAATAAAGCGTTGTCGATAAAGTAAGAAGAAAATACATATTTTTTTTCCTTTTTCAATGGTAAGATAGAATCAGTGCAATATACGCGGAAAGTTACCGCATAAGAAAAGAAGAGGAAAAGGAGAATTAATTATGAAAAACAAAGGAATGAAATTATTATTACTGGCAATGACAGTTGCAGGACTGACGGGAGCAGCGCCGGTCGGAGTGCTTGCGGACACCACAGACGAAGGTGTGACCAGTGAGGCGGCGATAGAAGAAACGACAGAAACAGCGGATACCGCAAAAGGCGGACGGAATGTGCCGTATTACAGCTTATCCAAAGATGGCGGCAACTGGGATGGTTCCCATTATACAAAAGCAGACGGTACACTTGCAAAGGATGTATTCTTTTTTGATGGGGAAAATACCTATTATTTACAGGCAGACGGTTCCCCGATGAAGGACAAGCTGACCTATCATCCGGATGGAGAGCACATCATCTATTTTGATACGGAAGGACATGAAGTATTTACAACCTTCCGGTATTGTCCGGGTGTGGGTTATACCTGCTACTTTGACGCACAGGGCTATCTCTATAAAGATCAGATCACCTTTGTCGGAGACAAGGTTTATTATCTGAACGCCAACGGAGCCATGGAGCAGAGCGGCTGGTTTGGTTTTGCGAACGGACGTGACTATGGTTTTGCCAATCAGGATGGTACGCTGATCACGACCGGATGGGGCTATGATCCTTATGGCAGAACGGTGTTCTATCACTGGAACGGCATGGTGGCAAGAGGACTGATCTCCGATGCGTCTTATTATTACAACATGGATGAGACGGATGGACACTACATCGGGCAGTGGGCGTACAACAGCATTGTGGTGGATGGTTACGCGTTTGATGTGGACAAGATCAATGCAGTGTCGGCGGCAAGCAGGAATGCGGATGAGTATGGGTATGAGAGCCGTGAAATGTCTTATGGAAACACGGTAGTAGATGGTATCGATTACGCTTCGGTGTTCAATGCGCAGGCATACTTAAATGGAAACACAGATGTAAAGGCAGCTGGATTCACTACGGATAACGCGATCCTTCATTTTGTGAAAGACGGTATGCCGGCGGGCAGAGGTGCATTGGGGCAGGGATTTGATCCATGTTACTATCGCGCAAACTATTACGATGAATTAAATCCAAAATACGGGGATGACTGGAAGCTGTATTACTATGATTATATGTGCTATGGCAAGTCATCTGGAAAAGTGGCAAATAAATATATTTCAAGAAAGGCAGGCAGGTTAGCTGGACATGACTTTGATTATGCGGCACTGGTAAGAGATTATCCGGAATACCGCTGATCAGGTGAGATCAGCATGTCTGACAGATAAAGGATAAATGAAGGGACGAAAGAACAATAAAAGAAGATTATTAGCATGGGCAGGAATGTGTGTCATGCTTCTGACCGGGCTGCTTGCGGTGAAACCGCAGGAGACAAAGGCGTTGACGACCGGAGATATTTACTGGAGTGGTAATACAGCATATGTAGCGACCCAGGCGGGGCTGAACGAAGCATGTGACAGAAGAATTACGGCGGATGTTTATCTGCTGAATGATATTACGTTGATTAATAAAGATATTTATGATACATATTATCCTACCGGTATTTCCGTGTATGGGGTCAAGACGATCCATGGAAACGGACATACGATCCGGAACGGAATAAATGTGCTAGATGGAAGTGCCAGTGAGGATGTAAAAAACAACGGTGCGCCGGTCTTTAACGTAGCAAATACCCTGACACTGCAGGATGTTGTGATCAAGGGGAACAATGGAGATGATGGTGACGTACAGGATTACCGCAGTGGTATTGTGGTAAGTCCCGGAGGCATGGTAAATGTCCGGTCTGGAACCTATATCACAGAGTGTACCTCATGGTATAAGGGTAATGGGGAACTGCGCGGCGGACATGGGATCTGGTGTAAATCCGGCGGTACGATCAATGTCTATGATGGCAGTATCTATGGCAATGAGCAGTCCGGGATCGGTTCCTCCGGCGGTACGATCAGCGTTGCCGGTGGAAATATCTATTATAACGGCAATAACGGGATCAGTTCCTACGGAACCGTGTATTTCCACGGCGGTACCATAAACCAGAACGCAAACTGCGGGATCTATGTCGGTGATGGCTATGCATATATCAATGGCGGTCTTATTGCCGGAAACCGGAGTGAGGCATCGGCAGGTATCGGCATCCAGAAGGGTGATGTCGTGATGAATGGCGGAACGGTCAATAATCTCTCGCAGACCGGCGTTTATCTCTTGAACGGGAATGGGACGTTTACCATGAATGCGGGGGAGATCTACAGTAACGCGGCGTGTGGGATCACGGCAAACGGCGGCACCGTAACTATCAACAATGGACGCATCCATGACAACGGACAGCATGGTATTTCTTCTTCCGCAAACCTTACGGT